>NZ_JBEXDZ010000025.1:0-75370 GCF_040606085.1 Streptomyces sp. NPDC005485
CGCGGCCCTCACGGCCCTCGCCGAGCGCTACGGCGCGCTGCTCGCGACGTCGGCCGTCGCGCGCGGGCTCTTCCAGGGCGACCCCTGGTCGCTCGACGTGTCGGGAGGCTTCGCCTCCCCGCTCGCGGCCGAGCTGATCTCGGCGGCGGATGTGATCGTGGGCTGGGGCTGCGCGCTGAACATGTGGACGACGCGGCACGGCCGGCTCATCGGCCCGCGGACGACGGTCGTCCAGGTCGACGACGACGCGTCGGCACTCGGGACGCACCGGGACGTGCACCTCGGCGTCCCCGGTGACGTACGACTCACCGCACGGCGCGTGCTGGAAAGGGGCGCCGGGCGACAGGAGGGCTATCGGACGGCCGAGCGCGCCGCGGCCATCGCCGCACGTGTGCGCCTGCGCGACGTGCCGTACGAGGACATGAGCAGCCGTGAGCGCATCGACCCGCGGACGCTGAGCATCGCGCTCGACGACATCCTTCCCGCCGAGCGGGTGATCGGTGTGGACTCCGGCAACTTCATGGGCTATCCGAGCATGTACCTGTCGGTGCCGGACCACCACGGCTTCTGTTTCACCCAGGCGTTCCAGTCGATCGGTCTCGGGCTGGCGACCGCGATCGGCGCGGCGCTGGCACGGCCGGACCGGCTACCCGTGGCCGCGCTCGGTGACGGCGGTGCGCTGATGAGCGCGGCCGAACTGGACACGGTACGGCGGCTCGGGCTGCCGATGGTGGTCGTCGTGTACAACGACGACGCCTACGGAGCGGAGGTGCACCACTTCGGGCCCGAGGGACACGCGCTCGACACGGTCAGGTTCCCGCCGACGGACATCGCCGCCGTCGCGCGAGGGTACGGCTTCGAGGGCGTGACCGTGCGAACGATCGCCGATCTGAAGGCCGTGGAGGACTGGCTGACCGGTCCGCGGTCCGCGCCTCTGCTCGTCGACGCCAAGGTGGCCGGCGACCGTGGTGCCTGGTGGCTGGAGGAGGCGTTCCGAGGCCACTGAGCGCGCCCGACCGGACGGCCTGCCGGCCCTCGGTCAGATGGCCACCCGCACCGCGTCGGAGCGCTCGTGGAACTTCCGCCGGTAGATGGTGGGTGACACACCGACGATGCGGGCGAAGTGGGCCCGCAGACCGGCCGAGCCGCCGAACCCGCAGGTGTCGGCGATCCATTCGACGGGCCGGTCGCTGGTCTCCAGGAACTGCTGGGCCCGGCGCACCCGTTGCTGCAGCAGCCAGCGCAGCGGCGACATCCCGAGGGCCTCGGCGAACCGGCGCTCGACGGTCCGCACGCTGACATTGGCCTGGGCGGCCAGGTCGGCGGTGGTCAGCGGCATGTGCAGCTGCTCACCCGCCCACTCCAGCAAGGGGGCCAGCCAGTCGTCGCGGACCACGGGCGAGGCCGGGCGGTGGTACTGGGCCTGCCAGCCGTCCCGGTGCGGCGGGGTGACCAGGCGGCGGGCCAGCTCGGCGGCCACCGCGGACCCGTGGTCGATCCGCACCACGTGCAGGCAGGCGTCGATCCCGGCGACCGTCCCCGCGGAGGTGATCACGTCGGCGTCCTCCACGTAGAGCACGGACGGGTCGACGCGGACGGCGGGATAGCGGCGGCTCAGCTCCTCGGCGTGCAGCCAGTGAGTGGTGGCCCGGCGCCCGTCGAGCACTCCGGCGGCGGCCAGGACGAAGGCGCCGGAACAGATGGACAGGATCCGGATCCCGCGTTCGTACGCCTCGCGAACGAGGTCCACCAGTTCCGTCGGCGGGTCCTCGTGCACGTTCTCGCAGGCCGGGATGACGAGGGTGTCCGTAGATTCCGGATCCCAGCCCTGGCCGACCGGGGCGAGGGAGAAGCCGGGGCTCAGCCGTACCTGCGCGCTGCCGACCGGCACCACCGAGAACCGGTACCAGGGATCGGCGAGGTGCGGCCGGTCGACGCCGAAGATCTGGCAGGGGACGGCTGCTTCGAATATCGGCATGTCGTCGGTGACGGCCATGACGACGTGATGGGCGCGCATGACGCGAATCTAGCGCAGGTTGACGTTGTCGACCGTGGTCATCGGTGGCTCCGCAGAGCATGATCGTAAGCAGTTGAAACGGCTTGAGGAGATCTGATGACGAAGACCGACGACCGACCCGACCGCGGCTCCGTGAAGCCGGTTGTCGCCGTGTTCGGCGCCTACGGGCACACCGCCCGCTTTGTGACGGCGGAGCTGGTGAAGCGCGGTTGGACACCGGTGCTGTCCGGGCGGGACGCGGGGAAGCTGGCGGCCGCGGCCGCCGACCACCCCGGTGTGGAGTCGAGGGTCGCCTCGGTCGACGACCCGGCCTCGCTCGACCGCGCGCTCGCCGGCGCGGCGCTGGTGATCAACTGCGCCGGGCCGTTCGGCGAGACCGCGCCGGCGCTGGTCGAGGCCGCGCTGCGGGCGGGAATCCACTACCTGGACGTCACCGGCGAGACCCTGGTCGCGTCCAGCACCTTCGACACCTACCAGGACGACGCCCGGGTGAAGGAGGCGGGCATCGTGGTGGCGCCGGTGATGGCGTTCTACGGCGCGCTCGGCGACCTGCTCGCCACCGTCGCGATCGGTGACTGGCCGGCGGCCGACGAGATCTCGGTCGCGGTGGCCCTGGACAGCTGGCACCCCACCCGGGGAACGCTGCTGGCCGGCGAACGCAGGGCCGGGCGCCGGGTGGTCCACTCGGACCACCAGCTGCGGGTCGTCGCGGGCGACGTGCCCCAGCCGCGGGGGACCTGGACCTTCCCCGCCCCGTTCGGAACCCAGGACGTGGTGGGGGAGTTCTCGACCACCGATGTGATCACCATCTCCCGGCACCTGGACCCCGAGCGGATCAGCACCTTCCTGAACACCACCCCGCTGAAGGACCTCAGCGGCCCGGAGACCAGGGCTCCGCAGGCGGTGGATGCCGACGGCCGGTCGGCCCAGGTGTTCCTGGTCGAGGTCGTCGTCCGGCGGGGGGACGAGGAGCGGCGGGTGGCGGTGCACGGCCGTGACATCTACGCCTTCACGGCGCCGATCGTGGTGGAGGCCGCCGAACGGATCCTGGACGGCCGCGGCCGGGCCACCGGCGTCGTCACCGCCGGGCAGATCTTCGATGCCGAGGACTTCCTGCGCTCGCTGCCGCTGGACGGGCTGTCGCTGGGCAACGCGTGACCCAGGACCGCACGGGACCGCGGGGGACCACCCGGCGGCGGGACTCTCGTCCCGCCGCCGGACGATCAGACGGTGCCGCTGTCCTCGATGACGATCTTCTTGGAGGTGGCGCCGGAGCGGCTGCCGAATCCCTCGATCGCCTTGACGACGTCCATGCCCTCGACGACCTCACCGAAGACCACGTGCTTGTTGTCCAGCCAGTCGGTGACGATCGTCGTGATGAAGAACTGCGAGCCGTTGGTGTTCGGGCCCGCGTTGGCCATGCTCAGCTGACCCGGCTTGGTGTGCTTGAGCTGGAAGTTCTCATCCGCGAACTTCTCACCGTAGATGCTCTTGCCGCCCGTGCCGTTCTGCCTGGTGAAGTCGCCACCCTGCAGCATGAAGTCGGGGATGACCCGGTGGAACGGCGACCCCTTGAAGCCGAAACCGTGCGCGCCGGTCGCGAGCTCACGGAAGTTCCGGGCAGTCTTCGGGACGACGTCGTCGAACAGCTTGAACTCGATGCGGCCGAGCGGCTCGCCGTCCGCGGACACGTCGAAGAAGACGTTCTCACTCATTGCTCTGCTCCTTGTGGTTCGAAGGTTCGCATCGAGCATAGGAGACAGTTTGTCGATCACCGATTCGACGGCGCACGACATACCGTCGGCCGAGTGCGTCACCGGTGACAAACGGCACACCGGAATCTGCGTTCCTGTCAGCACTGCCTGAGCGTAGGACGGGGGCGGTCCTACCGTCCGGGGCATGGACATGAGACGCAGCAGAGGAAGAACGTGGCGCAGCGCCGCGCTGGCGGTGCTGCTGACCACGGGGACGCTCACAGCAGCGGTCCCCGGCGCCGGGGCGGCCGGTGCGCGGACCGAGACGCCGGTGGCATCGGTGTCCGCGGGCGTCGGCGTACGTGAGTCGGTGGTGCGGGTGAAGGTGCCGTTGCCGCGATCGGCCGGGGCGCGTCCGGCCGCGTGCGACTGGCTGTCGTACCTGCGCTACCGCGCCGCCGACGGGCCGGACGCCTCGGCCGACGCCGACCGGATCCTCGTCGCCCAGCCGGGCATCCTGGAGGGTGCAGGGGCGTTCGACAGCGTCGCCCGCAACACCGTGGCCCGCGCCGCCGAGCAGGGGCAGCACATCGAATTCTGGGCCCTCGACCGGCGCTCCAACTGTCTGGAGGACCGCACCGGCATCGCCTCCGGCGACCAGCACACGGCCGTCGACTACTACTACCGGGGCAAAGAGGTCGAGGGCCGCACCTTCGACGGATACGCCGCCGACGGGCGACTGGGGTGGATGGCGAGGCTCGGCATCGAGCAGACCGTGCGGGACCAGTACGACCTGCTCGCCGCCGAGTTGCCCGACCAGGGTCTGCGCGAACGGAAGGTGCTCTGCGGCGGGCACTCGCTGGGCGGGGTGATCACCGGGTACTTCGCCGCCGCGGACTTCGACGGCGACCGCGCCACCACGGCGGACGCCGGATACAACCAGTGCGCCGGCTACTTCGCCCTCGACACCACCGTCTCCACATCACTGGCCGACCTGAGCGGCAGCATGCCCGACGGCATCGGCCTGCCCGACGTCGGCCTCGGCTACGCGGCCGTGCAGGCCGGGCTCGACAGCGGGGCGCTCCCGCGCGCGCTGTCCGCGCCCGTGCTTCTGAACCCGGAGACGATGACCCTGCTCGCCATCGCCGGCCTCGGAGCCCTCCAGGACCCCGGCGCCGAAGCCGACCTGCCCCGCTACCTGCCCTCCGACGCCAACATCGACGGCACCAACCGCTTCCTGTTCTCCAAGGACACCGCCACCTTCCTCGCCGGCTCACCCACGGTGAAGGACTTCCGGCTCACCAACGCGGCCGTGCTCGGGGCGCTGATGGACGACAACTCCGTACCCCTGGCGTTCCTGCAGAGCAGCGTCGGCTTCTTCGACGGCGGGCCGCTCGCGGACAAGAACTTCCCTGCCACCAACGGGAGTTCACAGCAGCCTGGGCTGTTCGGCACCGCGTACAAGGCCATCCCCGACCGGCCGCACGGGCCGCTCTACACCTGGCGCGACTACGACCGCGTCGGCGCCCCCGACGACCCCGTTTACCGGTCGGCCGACGGCACCCCGTTCACCGCCGCCGGCAAGGAGGTCACCGACCTCCAGGAGCTGGCCCGCAGTCTGGCCGAGCAGCCGCTGGACTTCACCGAGCAGTACTTCCCGACCAAGCTGGTCACCGACCTTGAACTGGCCGGCTCACCCCACGTGAAGAAGCTCGTCGTCCATCCCGACGGGCTCACCGCCCGTCCGACGGTCACGGTACTCGCGGGTGACGGACTGCTGGCCGGCCGGATTCCGTCCGACCTGCACCCTGTGGTCGCCGACGGCTACCAGCACCTCGACGTGCTGACCGCGGCGCCCGCGCAGAACAACGGCCGCCCCGAGCCGGTCTCCACCACCCTTGCGGGCTTCGCCCGGGCGCCCGCTCGGTCCTAGGGGGTGTTGTGAAAGTCCCGCACAGCACCCACGGCGCCCGGCACGCACCCTCGCCGCACCGGCCGAAGCCCCAAGTACGTCCAGTACGAGGGCCTTCGTCCGGCACGCCGAGGGCACGCACCGAACACCGCGGGCACCGCACAGGGCCTTCAAAACACCCCCTAGCCGTACATCCTCGCCCGCACGTGTTGAGTCACAGGCGAGAGGAGCCCGGGAGGATCTCCTCCCGGGCTCCTGCCGTGCCGCGCGGTCCCGTCCGTGCCGGTACGGATCAGACCCGGCCCGCGGCGAAGACGGCCGCCGCGTCGGCGTCGGCGGTGTAGCCGAGGTGCGCGAGCACATCACCCCCGCCGCTCTCGCAGATGGGGTCGCCCTTGGCGCAGAAGTCGATCGTGCGGCTCTGGTAGACGCCCGTGACGCTCTTGCCGAGGGCCCGGATCGGGTTGCCGAAGAGCAGCACCGCGGCGACTCTCGGCTCGACCCCGCCGGGAATGGTCGCCACGATGGGGCTGCCGACCACGGCGCCCGCGCTGCTGATGCCCACCGAGTTGTCGACCACGTTCGCGCCCTGCGAATAGCCCACGAGAACGAAACGCTGATTCGGGCAAGCCGCCGCCTGGCGGCCGACGTGGTTCACCAGATCCGCGTTTCCCTGCGCGGCCGAGGTCAGGGAAAGGTCCGCGGGGTAGTTCACCGCATAGCTGGACAGGGTTTTGCCCGTCAGTTTCTTCTGCAGTGCGGAAAAGACCGGGTCGCCGACGATGGCGCCGAGCGTGCCCGGCTCGAAGGTGCCGCGGGCCGCGACCACATCGATGTCCGTGCAGGTGGCGGCCGACGCCATGGGCGCCGAGAGGGTGGCGAGTCCGGCGCCGCCGACCAGGGAGAGCGCGGCGAGGAATAAGCGGATACGCATGGGGATCCTCCGCGTTCGGGGCGCATGAAGCGCCTGCGAAAAAGGACGGTCCCAAACGTATGGGCATTCTCTGACGGAGTGTTATGTCGGGGATTATGGAAACGCCTCGTATTTTTGTTCCCGAGTGAGTCGCCCTAGTTCCCGCAATTCCGAAGTTCCCCGACGCGCAGCGCGAGGATGAGGTCGAGGCGGGCGCCGGGATCGTGCAGGGTGTCGCCGAAGAGTTTCTCCAGCTGGCGCAGGCGATAGCGGACAGTCTGCGGGTGGATGTGCAGGCGGGCGGCGACGTCCGGCACGTTGCTGCCACTGAGCAGCCAGGCCAGCAGTGTCTCGGCGAGCCGGACGCGCTGCCCCGCCGAGGCCGTGTCGAGCGGGGCGAGGACGCGTGCCTCCAACTGGGCGAGCAAGGGCTCGTCGCCGTACAGCAGCAGCGTCGACAGATGGTCGGCGCAGCGCACCACGTCCTGGCGGGGCAGGATTCCGCGGCCCATCAGCCCGAGGGCGCGGACGGCCCAGCGCAGCGACTGCCCGGCGTCGGTGAGCGGGACCGTCGGACCGATCGCGGCGGGGCGGCCGCGCAGCGCGAGTGTGAACGCCCGGCCGCCGAAGCGGCCGGAGCCTTCGGGGTCGGGCACCAGCATGCGCGGTGGCCGTGACTTCATGTCCACCAGAGCGCCCGCGGCCGCCAGCGGTCTGTCCTCCTCCTGCCGGTCCGGGGGTGCGGCGAGCGCCACGACGGCGACCTGTCGTGGCACCGGCCACCGCGCGCTGTGCGCCAGGCCGTGAACGGCCTCCGGGGACACCGGCCCCTCGTCGAGGAGCAGGTCCAGCAGGCGTCTGCGGCGCCGTTCCAGCTCGTCCGCGCTGCGCAGCTGGGCCTCCGCGTAGCCGGCCGCGGCGGCCTCCGCGACCTCGTGCACGGTCCGGAAGGCGAGCTCGCCCAGCGCGGTCACGGCCGTCGAGTCCAGCCCGAGTTCCTCCGCAGTACGCCCCATCAGCCGCCACGCGTGCATCCCGCCGACCCGGAGCGCGGACTGCAGCGCGTCCAGGCTGCGGCCCTCCAGGGCTTCCCCGCGGCCGAGTTCGTGGTACGTCGCGGCGATGGCGTCCCCGTGCTCGCGCGGGTCCGCGATGTGATCGACGAACAGGGTCAGGGCCTGCACCACTCCGGCCCGCAGGTTCCTGCCGAAGACCCCGTCGGAAGGGCGCGCGTACTCGGGAACCTGGCGGCGGACCTCCGCCTCCACCTCGTCGGAGACGGCGTCGAGCCGGGCGCGCAACAGTTCGGCCAACTCGGGCGGCACCGGCGTGGCCTCGGGGCCGTCCGGTACGCCGTGCGGGACGGGGACCGCCATCGCGGACACTCCTTTCACCCGGAAGCGGCTCGCCCGCGCGCTGTTGCCCGTGGGACGAGCGGGATGTCCCGGGTTGGACGAACGGCCCCTCTGCTCCGTTCCGTGCCCCGACGGCACCGACATCACTCCGGCAGGCCCAGCGCATGGGCGAGCATCGGCCACGACGCGGTGAACTCCGGCTTCCAGTAGGCCCAGCTGTGTCCTCCTCCTGCGTAGTAGTGGGTGGTGGCCGGGATGTCCAGACGTGCGAGCGTGCCGGTGAAGCTGTGGGCGGACGGCCACAGGGCGCTCTCCAGCGCCTCGGGCAGCGGATCTCCGCTGCCGCCGGCCAGTCCGCTGCCGTTGGAGACGTACAGGGCGGTGCCCCGCAGTCCGGCGGCGCGGGCCCGCGGGTTGAAGTCCCGCCAGGTGGCGAAGTCCAGGAGCGGATGGCCCCACAGGGAGCGGGGCGACAGACTCTCGCGGGCCACGATGGCGTCCACGATGGCCGGGACTGCGGGCGCGGTGGTGTCGAGGACCCCGCTGTAGGAGGCCGCGGCGGCGAACCCGCCCGGGTGGCGGGCCGCGTGCGCCATGGCACCGTAGCCACCGGTGGAGACCCCGGCGACCGCCCGGACCGCGGAGGCCCGGTAGTCCCGGGCGAGCACCGCCGGGACCTCCTGGACCTGGAAGGTCTCGTAGTCGGGGCCGCCGCGCCAGGCGCTGGGAATGCCGGTGGGGCCCGCGTCGGGCATCGCCACGATCAGGTCGCGGCCCTCGGTGAACGCCTCGATGTCCGTCTCCCGCGTCCACGAGGTGTAGTCGTCGTGGGCGCCGTGCAGCAGGTACAGAACCGGATAGGTCCGCCCCGCCTGGGTGCCGAAGCCCGAGGGCAGGATGAGTCGGACGGGTGCGCTGCGGCCCAGAGCGGCGGAGGAGACGGACACGTCCAGGGTGCGCGGTCCGAGGCGGGTCGCCGCCCGGGCACGGCCGGCGGCGACCGTCGTGCCGAACAGGACGGCCGCACCGGCGGTGGCCGCCGCTTTGACGACGGTGCGCCGGGACACGGGGGCGGGGCGGTCGGGCATGGCGGCTCCTCGGGGGTCCGGTTCAGGGTGTCCGCTCGGCGAGCACCCGGTTCAGATGGGCGGCGATCGTGTCGACGTGCGGCGGGTCGAGCAGCGACAGATGGTGCCCGGCGACCGGCACGACCTCCAGGCGCGGGCACACCTCGTCCCAGCCCAGCGCTTCGTCGTCCCGCTCGTACGCCGCGTCGCGCACGGTGTGCGGAGCCGGTTCGGTGGCCCGGTAGAGGATCACGCGGCCGTCGTGGCGCGCCGGGCGGTGCTCCTCGCCGGTCCTCAGGTCCAGATAGGAGGCCCGCTGGTGCTCCAGCGCGGCGGGCGGCACATCGGCGGCCTCGCGCAGGGCCCGCAGCACGGTGTCGATGCGGTCGCGGTCGTCGTCCGTGGCCACGAGGTCGTCGTACGGCAACTCCAGCCGGACACCGTAGGTTTCGGCGACGTGGCGGGCGAAGCCCGTGAAGTGGGCGCGAATCCGGTCGGCCCGCGTCAGGTCCGGCTGCGGGAGCGGGCGTACGGAGTCGATGAGCACCACCAGTTCCACCGTGCGCCCGGCGGCCGTCAGTTGTCGCGCGGTCTCCTGGGCCACGAACCCGCCGAAGGACCAACCACCCAGCAGACAGGGTCCGTTGGGGTGCTCGGCGGTGATCGCCTCGGCGTAGCGCCGCGCCTTGTCGGTGACGGTGCGGGCCTCCTCGACGCGCTCCAGCCCGTACACCGGCCGGCCCTCCGTGAGCCGTTCGGCCAGCGGACGGTAGACGGTGGTCGGTCCGCCGGCTGGGTGGAAGAGGAACAGCGGGGGCCGGGAGCCGGTGGTGCGCAGGGCCCGCAGGAGCGAGGTGTCGAGTGCCCGATGCGGTGGCAGAGCCTGCCGGATGCGGGTGGCCGCCTCCTCGACGGTGGCGGCGCCGAGCAGGTCGCGCAGGGGCAGGTCGATGCCGAACTCCCGCTCCACGGCCGTACGGATGCGGACGGCCATCAGCGAGTCCAGGCCGAGGTCGGCAGGTGAGGCGCTGGGGGTGATGCGGGCCGGTGGGTGGCCGGAGACGGCGGCGATGTGGTGGCTCAGCCGGGCGATCACCGAGGATGTCCCCTCCGCCGTCGGTACGTCGGCGCCCGCCGGGAGGGGCGCGGGTGGCGCGGCCGCCGGTCGGCTCCTGTCGCCGGTGTCCGTCCGGCCGTCCGTCCACCAGTGCCGCACGTGCCGCCAGCGCGGCGCGGGCAGGTCGATGACGCGGCCGGCCGGGAGCGGCAGGCGCTGCCCCGCGGCGAACAGGGCGCCCAACCGTGCGGCGAACGCGGCGCTGCCGTCCTCGTCGCGGCGCAGCGTGGCGACAGCGAGGGCGCCGGGCGCGGTGTCCGTGACGGCGCCCGTCAGCACCGGATGCGGTGAGATCTCGACGAACGCGGTGTGGCCGTCGGCCGCGGCGGCCGCGACGGCCCGGTCCAGCCGCACCGGCCGTCGTAGATTGGCGGCCCAGTGGGCGGCGTCGAACGCGCAGTCGCCGCGCGGGTCGTCGAGGACGGTGGAGTAGACGGGGACGCGCGGTCGACTGCCCCGGATGTCGCCCAGGGCCTCGGTGAGCGCCGGCAGCAGTGTGTCGACCTGAGGAGAGTGCCCGGCGCCGACGACCCGCATGGCCCGGGCGACCCGGCCCTGTCCGGTCAGTGCGCCGACGATCCGGGCCACCGCCTCCTCGTCCCCGGTGACGACCTTCTGCCGGGGCGAGGAGTGCACGGCGACATGGACGCCCGGGAAGTCCCGTTCCAGGGAGCCCAGTTCGGTGTCGTCCAGGTCGACGGCGGCCATCGCGCCCCCGCGCAGCCCGCTCAGCAGCCTGGCCCGTACGGCGATGACGCGGGCCCCGTCCGCTACATCCACGGCGCCTGCGCAGACGGCGGCGGCCACCTCCCCCATGGAGTGACCGATCACGGCGGCGGGTTCGACGCCGTACGAACGCCACAGTTCCGCGAGCGCCAACTGCAATCCGAACAGCACAGGTTGGGCGACCTCAAGGCGGTCCAGGCCGGACCCGGACGACAGATGGTCGTACAGCGAGAGGCCGCACTCAGCGGCGAGCTGGGGGTCGAGCTTCTCCACGGCGGCGGCGAACGCGGGTTCCTCGGCCAGCAGCCGGCGCCCCATGCCGGCCCACTGGCTGCCGTACCCGGAGAAGACCCACACCGTGCCACGCCCGACGAGGTCGCGGTCGCCGGTCGCGACCCGGGCGTCCCGGCGTCCCGCCGCCAACGCGCCCAGTACGTCGGCCAGTTGGCCCCCGCCGGGACTGATGACGGCGGCCCGCACGGGTCCGCGGCGGACGCGCCCGGCCAGTGTGCGCGCCACGTCGGCGGGGTGTGCGGCGCCGCCCTCGGGCGTCCGCAGCCATGCGGCGAGTCGGGCCGCGGTGTCACGGACCCGCTCGGCGTCGACGTCGGACAGGAGGTGGAGGCGGGCGGGCGGCTCGTCGGCGGGGGCGGGGGCGAGCGCGGGGGGCTGCCATTCCTCAAGGACGGCATGGGCGTTGGTGCCGCCGAAGCCGAACGCGGAGACCCCCGCGGTGGCCGTGCCGCCGTAGCGGGGCCATGGCTCGGGCTCGGTCACCACGCGCAGCCGGGCGTCGCCGAGCGTGCCGCCGCCGTCGGTGCAGTGCAGGGACGGCGGGATGCGGTCGTGGTGCAGGGCGAGCACCGTCTTCACCAGGCCCGCGATGCCCGCGGCGGACTCCAGGTGGCCGAGGTTGCCCTTGACGGAGCCCAGCAGCAACGGCTGGTCCGGGTCGCGGCCCCGGCCCAGCACCGCGCCGAGCGCGCCTGCCTCGATCGGGTCCCCGAGAGGGGTGCCGGTGCCGTGCGCCTCGACGAAGTCGACGTGCCCCGGAGCGAGCCCGGCCCGCGCGTAGGCCATCTCCAACAGGGCTTGCTGGGCAGCCGGGTTGGGTGCCATGAGACCGGCGGAGCGGCCGTCGGAGTTGACGGCGGTGGAGCGGATCACGGCGAGGACGCGGTCGCCGTCCCGCTCCGCGTCGGACAGCCGTTTCAGCAGGACGGCCGCGCACCCTTCACCGCGCCCGATGCCGTCGGCCGCCGCCGAGAACGGCTTGCACCGCCCGTCCGGCGCGAGGGCACCCGCCCGCCCGAACGCGACACCGATGGTGGGCGACAGCAGCAGGTTCACCCCGGCCGCGACGGCGGTGTCGCTCTCGCCCGTGCGCAGGCTCACACAGGCGTGGTGCACGGCGACCAGCGAGGAGGAGCAGGCGGTGTCGACAGCCATGCTCGGCCCGCGGGTGTCCAGGACGTACGCCAGCCGTCCCGCGGTGACGCTCAACGCCGCGCCGGCCGGGGCCCAGGGGTCCACGGCGGCCGGGTCGGCACCGGTGAGCCGGCCGTACTCCGGGGCGGAGACGCCGACGAAGACACCGGTGGAGGTGCCCGCGAGCGACCCGGCGCGGACGGCGGCGTGGTCGAGCGTCTCGTGGACGACCTCCAGCAGGATCCGCTGCTGGGGATCCATCACCGCGGCCTCGCGCGGTGTGATGCGGAAGAACTCGGCGTCGAACCCGGCGATGTCGTCCAGGTAGCCGCCGTACGGGGGCGCGTCGGTGGGCGGGAAGGCGGTGAAGTCCCGCCACCGGTCCTCCGGCACGCGCCGGATCGCGTCGTCCCCCTCACTCAGCAGCCGCCAGTAGTCGGTCGGGCCGTGCACCGCGCCGGGCAGCCGGCACCCGACGCCGATGACGGCGACGGGCTCGCCGGGCGGAGCGGGTCCCCGGGCGGGCGGCGCGCCGCCCGGACCGGTCGCCGTCGGCTCGTCCGCCGCGCCGCACAGGCGAGCCACCAGCGCCTCCCCGGTGGGTGACTCCCACAGCAGCGTCGACGGCAGCTCACGGCCCGCGACCCGGGACAACTCCCCGGCCAGGGCGACCGCGTCCCGCGAGGACATGCCGAGGTCCGCTAACGACAGGTCCATCGGGACGTCCTCGGCGGCCGTGCCGCTCCACGAGGCCACCCGCTCGGCGATCAGGCGGCGCACCGCGGCCTCTTCGTCGGCCCTCATCCCGTGGCACCCGGCGTGCTGCCCGCCGTCGCCGCACGGCCGCGCGGCTCGGCGGGCGGCGCGAAGGCACCCTCCAGGTACCGCGTACGGGTCAGCGCCCGCGACACCTTGCCGCTGGAGGTACGCGGAACGGTCCCCGGCGCGACGAGGACGACGTCGGCGAGCCGCAGCCCGTGCCGGGCGGAGACGGCGCCGCGCACCGCACGGGCCACGGCCGGCGCGTCGAGGTCGCGAAGGCGCACCGTCCGCGCGTGCTCCGCCACGACCACGACCCGTTCGTCCGCGCGGCCGGGCACGGCGAAGGCGGCGAGCCGGTCGCGGCGCACGGCCGGGTGCGCGTCCTGGGCCGTGGCCTCGACGTCCTGGGGGTAGTGGTTGCGGCCGTCGACGATGATGAGGTCCTTCAGGCGCCCGGTGACGATGAGCTGTCCGTCCAGCACCGTGCCCAGGTCGCCGGTGCGCAGCCAGCCGCCCGGTGCGGCCGAGCCGTCGGCGAACAGGGCGCCGAACACCTGCTGTTCGCGCCCCTCCCGCTGCCAGTAACCACGGCCGACATTGGGCCCCTGCACCCAGATCTCGCCGACCTCTCCCTCGGACAAAAGGGTGCGGTGCACGGGATCGGCGACACGGACCCGCTGGCCGACCGGGGATCCGCAGCCGGCCAGCAGCACGGCCCCCGGGTCCTCGGGCCGCGCGGGCAGGGCCTTGCCTGCGGCGAGGGCGCCGCGGTCGAGGGCGAACCGGCGGAGCGGCCGGCCGGGCCGGGCGGCGCTGACGAAGACGGTGGCCTCGGCGAGCCCGTACGACGGGCAGTGGGTGTCGGGCGCCAGCCCCTGTGCGGCGAAGGCGGCGTGGAAGCGGTCGGCCGTGCCGGGACGGACCGGCTCGCTGCCGTTGATCAGCGCGGTGACACCGTCGAGCCTGAGGTCGCTCTTCTGGCCTGCGGTGACGGCGGAGGCGCAGTAGTCGTAGGCGAAGTTGGGGGCCGCGCTCACGGCGCGCGGATGCGCGGCGAGCAGCCGCAGCCAGCGCACCGGCTCGTGCAGGAAGGCGGCCGGGTCCATGAGCGCCGACAGGAGACCGCCGACGACGGGGGCGGCGACGCTGAGAACGAGCCCCATGTCGTGGTACAGCGGCAGCCAGCCCACGCATGTCACGGGATGTGCGGCGGCGCAGTAGGCGGTCAGCGCCTGGCGGGCGTTGGCGACGACGTTGGCGTGGGTGATCTCCACGCCCGCCGGGGCGCGGGTCGAACCCGAGGTGTACTGCAGGTAGGCGGTCGCCCCAGCGTCCGGTGCGACCGGGGGCCATTCCCCGGCGGCGGAGTCCGGCACCTGGTCCGCGGCGAGGACGCGCATCGGCGCGCCCCCACTGCCGGCCCGTTCGCAGAACTCCCGTACCTCGGGCAGGGCACGGCTGGTGGTGATGACGGCCGCGGGCCGCGCGTCGGCCAGGACGCCCGCGAGCCGGTCCGCGTGCCCGGGCAGGGTGGGCGGATACAGCGGTACGGCGATCCGCCCGGCGGCCAGCACCGCGAGGAACCCGGTGATGTACTCCGTGCCTTGCGGACACAGCAGCGCGACCCGCGCCCCGGGCTCGGTCTCCTCGGCGAGGCGGGCCGCGAGCGCTCGCACCCGCAGGTCCAGGCGTCGCCAGGTGAGGGTGCGGTGGACGCCGCGCGAGTGCGGTGCGGGGTGCTCGACGAAGGTGAACGCCCGGCGGTCGGGGGCGGTTTCGGCCCAGTGCCGTACGTACTGGGGCAGGGTCCGGCACGCGGGCGTGAGCGGGGGGCGGCTGTCCATCGGGCGGGGCTCCTCACGTCGCGGATCGACTGGTGGATCAGAGCGGGATGTTGCCGTGCCGGCGCTGCGGCATGGGCGCGCGTTTGCCGCGCAGCGCACGCAGGGCACGGCAGATGTGGGCGCGGGTGTCGTGGGGTGCGATGACGGCGTCGACATAGCCGCGTTCGGCGGCGAGGTAGGGCGTGCCGTGGGTGTCCTCGTAGGCGGCGACGAGACGGACACGCAGTGCCTCGGGGTCGTCGGTCGCGGCGAGTTCGCGCCGGTGCAGGACGCTCACGGCACCCTCGGCGCCCATGACGGCGATCCGGGCGGTGGGCCAGGCCAGGTTGACGTCCGCGCCGAGATGCTTGGAGCCCATCACCGCGTACCCGCCGCCGTACGCCTTGCGCACCACCACCGTGACCTTGGGGACGGTCGCCTCGGCGTACGCGTACAGCAGTTTGGCGCCGCGCCGGATGATGCCGGCCCGTTCCTGGCTGACCCCGGAGAGGTAACCCGGCACGTCGGCGAAGGTCAGCAGCGGAATGCCGAACGCGTCGCAGAACCGTACGAAGCGCGCGGCCTTCTCGGAGGCGTCGATGTCCAGCACGCCGGCCGCGTGCAGCGGCTGGTTGGCGACCACGCCGACCGAGCGGCCCTCGACGCGGGCCAGGGCGCAGATGATGTTCGGCGCGAACAGCTCCTGCACGTCCAGCAGTTCACCGTCGTCGACCACCGCGCGCAGGATGTCCCGCATGTCGTAGGCCTGGCCCGGCCGGTCCGGGACGAGCTCGTCGAGCAGCTCCCCGGCCGGTGCGGGCGAGGGCGCGTACTCCGGGGGCCGCTCCAGGTTGTTGGCCGGGAGGTAGGACAGCAGTTCGCGTACGGTGTCGAGCGCGTCCTCCTCGTCGGCTGCCAGGAAGTGGGCGTTGCCGTTGACGGCGGTGCTGGTGCGGGCGCCGCCCAGCTCCTCGGCGGTGGTGCGCTCGCCGGTCACCGACTCGATGACGTCGGGGCCGGTGACGAACATGTGCGAGGCGCGGTCCACCATCACCGTGAAGTCGGTGATCGCCGGTGAGTAGGCGGCCCCGCCCGCGCACGGGCCCAGAATGACCGAGATCTGCGGAATGACCCCGGACGCCTGTACGTTGCGGCGCACCAGCTCGGCGTAGAGGGCGAGGGAGGCGACGCCTTCCTGGATGCGGGCGCCGCCGGAGTCGTTGAGCCCGACGACCGGGCAGCCGGTCTTGAGGGCGAGGTCCATCAGGGCGACGGTCTTCTCGCCGAAGGCCTCGCCCATGCTGCCGCCGAAGACCGTGGAGTCCTGTGCGAACACGCAGACCGGGCGCCCGTCGACGGTGCCGTACCCGCTGACCACTCCGTCGCCGTAGGGACGGCGGGCGCCGTCCCCGGTGGGCCGCGCCCGCACGAACAGGCCGGTCTCGGTGAACGAGCCCTTGTCCAGCAGCCGTTCGATCCGTTCACGGGCGCCGAACGTGCCGCGCCCACGCGGCCGGCCCGGGGCCAGCGCCTCCTCCCGGCGGTGTGCCAGGCCGGAGATGCGTGCCGCGGTGTGCCCCGGACCGGGTGTTGTCGCCTCGTTGCTCACAACCACCTCCGAAGTGGCTTTCGAATATGGCAGCGAGGCGGTGGCGACCGGGCGGATCGGTGTTCTGTGTGGGGGAGTTGAGTCCTCAAGGACGGGGTTTCATCCCCGGGTGACAAGGGACCGCCGGACGGCGAGGCGGCGCGGGTTGCCTACGAGGTTTCTGTGAATTCTCGGGGTGCTTGAACGCTTCGGAGGTCCCGTCCGTATAGGGCTGGGGGATTTCCATGCCCGAGCCGACGACAAGGCGCAGGAGTACTTCCGTGAGACGCAACACACGCAGACGCCCGACGGGCGCACGACGTGCGACTTCTCTGGCAGTCGCGATGATGCTGGGCGGAGGTGGGCTGGTGGCGGTGAACGTCTACGCCTCGGCCTCCGAGAACGGCTCGGGCGGCGAGTCGGCCCGGACGTCGGACGGCCGTGTCCTCGCTGCCGGAGCGGCCACCATCTACTGCCCGGACATCGGAACCGAGCTGACGGATGTGCCGGACGCGGCGAGGGCGGACGTCGACAAGGAACTCGCCCAGCTGGACGGGCAGATCGCCGACGCCTACCAGCGGCTGCAGAACTCGGCGCAGGCCATCCAGCAGGACTCCGGCTTCGCCGACAGCGCGATCATGAACCCGCTGAAGGAGAAGCGGGCCGCGACGATCGACCGGATCGCGACCGCCATCGACCGCGTGGGGGACCGGCCCGAGGGGCTCGACTCGCTGGCGGGCTGTGAGCTGCGCGATTCCGGCAACCGGAGCGGTGACGGCCAGGACGGCGGTGACGGCCAGGACGGCGGTGGTCAGGACGGGAACGGCGACGGCCAGGACGCGAACGGTCAGGACGGCAACGACCAGGGCCAGGGCGGCGACGACGGTCAGAACGGCAACGGTCAGAACGGCAACGGAGCCCAAGGTGGCAACGGGCCCGTCGCCGCGGACTTCGCGGACATCACCACGGTCCAGCCCAACGTGCAGAACCCGCGCCCCGGGGCGGACGCCTCCCGTGGTTCGTTCACCACCAGTTGCGGGGTGAACGCCAACGGCCTGTTCAACTCCGACAACGTGATCGTGGCCCCCGGAGTCACCAACGGCGCCCACCACTTCCACGACTACGTCGGAAACCAGTCCAACAACGCCTTCGCCAGTGACGACGACCTGGCGAACGCCGACACCACCTGCGAGAACCAGGGCGACAAGTCGACGTACTACTGGCCCGTCCTGCGCCTGCAGAACGGCACCCAGGAGCAGGACGCGGGCGCTCCCGGCGGCGGCACCGAGGGCAACGCCGGTGAGATCGTCACGCCGAAGCAGGTCACGCTGACCTTCGTGGGCAACCCGCGCGACAAGGTCACCGCCATGCCCCGGCTGCTGCGGATCATCACCGGTGACGCCAAGGCGTTCGTCAACGGCACGGCCAACGCGAACGCCTCCTGGAGCTGCACCGGGTTCGAGGACCGGCAGCTGAAGGACAAGTACCCGATCTGCCCCGACGGCAGTGACGTGGTCCGCTCCTTCAAGTTCCAGAGCTGCTGGGACGGCCAGAACATCGACAGCGCCAACCACCGTACGCACGTGGCGTTCGCCGACGCCGAGGGCAACTGCGCGGGCGGTTTCCGGGCGATCCCGCAGCTCGTGCAGCGCATCGTCTACGACGTCGACGCGCCGAGCCTGCAGGACGGCGGCGGGACGTCCCCGCTGTTCGCGGTGGACGCCTTCCCCGAGCAGTTGCACAAGCCGGTCACGGACCACGGCGACTTCATCAACGTCTTCGACGAGGACCTGATGCAGTCGATGGTGGACTGCATCAACAGCGGCAAGCAGTGCGACTCGAAGGACGGGGCGGGTTCCGGTTCGGGTTCCGGTGGTGACGAGCCGCAGGAGACGCCCACACCGACTCCTGCCGCCCCGTCCGAGGGCAGCGGGAACGGCGACCAGGGCGACTCCGGTGGCAAGGACACGCCGGAGCCCTCCACCGACGCCCCGAGCACCGACGCCCCGAGCACCGACGCCCCGAGCACCGACGCGCCGAACACGGACGCGCCGAACACGGACGCGCCCGGCACGGACGCGCCGAACACCGAGGAACCGAACACCGAGGAACCGAGCGGCGATACGCCGTCCGAGGACGCGCCGAGCACCGAACCGGCGGAGGTCGGCACGCCCACCGGCCGTGACGAACAGCCCAAGGTCTATACGACGTCCTCGTCCTCGGCCTCGTCCGCGCCCGTCTCCCCGTCCTCGCAGAGCACCGCGGTGGCCGCCGACGGGAACGCCCCGTCCGCCGACGGAAGCACCGAACCGCAGGCGGTCACCGGCGGGCTCGCCGACACGGGAACGAATCTGTGGCCGGCCGCGGCCGGAGGGACTCTCCTCATCGCCGGAGCCGTGCTCCTGCTCCGTATCAGGCGCAGAGCGGTATGACCCATAAGCGCGGATAGGGCGCTCGCGGACGTCGATCCGGCACGGTGCACCTGCCCCCACTGCTCCTACCGTCCAGTAATATCGCGCGGCAGGCCACCAGAGGAGGCACCGTGTCCGGGTCCCAACGCTCACCCCTACTGCTCGCCGGCTTGCTGGCAGCGGCAGGCGTCGGTCATCTCGTGTCACCCCGCCAGTTCGACGCGACCATCCCGCGCGCCCTGCCGGGGAAGCCACGAACATGGACGTACGCCAGCGGGGCGGTCGAGCTGGCGCTGGCGGCGGGGGTGGCGCTGCCGCGCACGCGCCGTGTCGCCGCGCTGGCCGCGGCGGGCTTCTTCGTCGGGGTGTTCCCCGCCAACGTGCAGATGGCCGTGGACTGGCGTCACCGGTCCGCTGCGCAGCGGGCCGCGGCCCTGGGGAGGCTGCCGTTGCAGGTCCCGCTCGTCCTGTGGGCGCGCGGCGTCGCCAAGAGCGGGGAGGGCCGGTCATGACGAACCGTGTGGACGTGGGCGACAAGGTCGAGGACTTCGCGCTGCCGGACGAGAGCGGCACGACGCGGCAGCTGTCCGAACTGCTCGGTGACGGACCCGTGGTGCTGTTCTTCTACCCGGCCGCCATGACAGCCGGCTGCACCGCCGAGGCATGCCACTTCCGCGATCTGGCCGCGGAGTTCGCCGCGGCCGGTGGGCGGCCCGTGGGGATCAGCGGTGATCCGGTCGACCGTCAGCAGGAGTTCGCCGGACGCCACACCCTCGGATTCCCGCTGCTGTCGGACACCGACGGTACGGTCCGCGAGCGCTTCGGGGTCAAGCGAGGATTCTCGGTGGCACCCACGAAACGCGTCACGTTCGTCATAGCCGAGGACCGCACGGTCCTGGAGGTCGTCCGCAGCGAACTACGGATGAGCGCACACGCCGACCGAGCCCTCACCGCGCTCCGCGCCCACCGGGGCTGACGCAAGAAGACGGGCTCCCTGGTGTAGACAGGGCATCAGTCACGAGGGCGCGCGTGGGGCGCGTACGTCGCGAACGGCAGGAAGGGACTGTGCATGTTCCGGAAGGTACTTGTCGCCAACCGTGGGGAGATCGCCGTCCGCGCGTTCCGCGCCGCCTATGAACTGGGCGCGGGAACGGCGGCGGTGTTCCCCCATGAGGATCGCGGCTCGCTGCATCGTCTCAAGGCCGACGAGGCCTACGAGATCGGCCTCCGGGGGCACCCGGTGCGCGCCTACCTGTCGGTCGAGGAGATCGTGGGTGCGGCCCGCCGGGCCGGGGCGGACGCCGTCTACCCCGGGTACGGCTTCCTGTCGGAGAACCCGGAACTGGCGCGGGCCTGCGCGGAAGCCGGGATCACCTTCATCGGCCCCACCACCGAGGTGCTGGAGCTGACCGGCAACAAGGCCCGCGCGGTCGCCGCGGCCCGCGCGGCCGGCGTACCCGTCCTCGGGTCCTCGCAGCCGTCCACCGATCTGGACGAACTGGTCGCGGCCGCGGACGAGATCGGCTTCCCGGTGTTCGTGAAGGCGGTCGCGGGCGGCGGCGGTCGCGGGATGCGCCGGGTGGACGACCCCGCGCAGCTGCGCGAGTCCATCGAGGCGGCGTCCCGGGAGGCCGAGTCGGCCTTCGGTGACGCCACGGTGTTCCTGGAGAAGGCGGTCATCGACCCCCGCCACATCGAGGTGCAGATCCTCGCCGACGGCCAGGGCAACGTCATCCACCTCTACGAGCGGGACTGCTCGGTGCAGCGGCGCCACCAGAAGGTCGTCGAGCTGGCCCCGGCGCCCAACCTCGACCCGGCGCTCCGGGACCGCATCTGCGCCGACGCGGTCAACTTCGCCCGCACCATCGGCTACCGCAACGCCGGCACCGTCGAGTTCCTGCTCGACCGCCAGGGCAACCACGTCTTCATCGAGATGAACCCGCGCATCCAGGTCGAGCACACGGTGACCGAGGAGGTCACCGACGTCGACCTGGTCCAGGCGCAGCTGCGCATCGCCGCAGGCGAGAGCCTCGCCGACCTCGGGCTCTCGCAGGACCGGATCTATCTGCGCGGGGCGGCGCTCCAGTGCCGGATCACCAGCGAGGACCCGGCCAACGGCTTCCGCCCGGACACCGGCACCATCAGCGCGTACCGCTCGCCGGGCGGCTCCGGCATCCGGCTGGACGGCGGCACCGCGTTCGTCGGCTCTGAGATCAGCGCCCACTTCGACTCGATGCTGGTGAAGCTGACCTGCCGGGGCCGGGACTTCCCCACCGCGGTGCGGCGGGCCCGGCGTGCGGTGGCCGAGTTCCGTATCCGCGGTGTGGCCACGAACATCCCCTTCCTGCAGGCGGTCCTCGACGACCCGGACTTTCAGGAGGGCCGGGTCACCACCTCGTTCATCGAGGAACGCCCGCACCTGTTGACCGCGCGCCACTCCGCTGACCGCGGCACCAGGCTGCTCACCTACCTCGCCGACGTCACGGTCAACAAGCCGAACGGCGAGCGCCCGCACCTGCTCGACCCCACGACGAAACTCCCGGCCGTCCCGGACGGCGTACCGCCCGCCGGGTCGAAGCAACAGCTGACCGAGCTGGGCCCGGAGGGCTTCGCGCGCCGGCTTCGGGAGTCGTCCCAGGTGGCCGTCACCGACACCACCTTCCGTGACGCCCACCAGTCCCTGCTGGCCACCCGGGTGAGGACGAAGGACCTGCTGGCCGTCGCCCCGACCGTGGCCCGCACACTTCCACAGCTGCTGTCGCTGGAGTGCTGGGGCGGCGCCACCTACGACGTGGCACTGCGCTTCCTCGCCGAGGACCCCTGGGACCGGCTCGCCCGGCTGCGCGAGGCGGTGCCCAACATCTGCCTCCAGATGCTGCTGCGCGGCCGCAACACGGTCGGATACACCCCCTACCCGACCGAGGTCACCACGGCCTTCGTCGAGGAGGCCACCCGGACCGGCATCGACATCTTCCGCATCTTCGACGCGCTCAACGACGTCGGCCAGATGCGGCCCGCGATCGACGCCGTACGCGAGACCGGGACGGCCGTCGCCGAGGTGGCCCTGTGCTACACCTCCGACCTGTCCGACCCGGCCGAGAAGCTCTACACCCTCGACTACTACCTCCGGCTCGCCGAGCAGATCGTCGACGCCGGGGCACACATCCTGGCGATCAAGGACATGGCCGGGCTGCTGCGCGCACCCGCCGCCGAGAAGCTGGTGACCGCGCTGCGCAGGGAGTTCGACCTCCCGGTGCACC
Organism: Streptomyces sp. NPDC005485; assembly: GCF_040606085.1. NCBI lineage: Bacteria > Bacillati > Actinomycetota > Actinomycetes > Kitasatosporales > Streptomycetaceae > Streptomyces > Streptomyces sp. NPDC005485. Next base: position 22,074 of record NZ_JBEXDZ010000025.1, read on the forward strand.
TGCACACCCACGACACGGCCGGCGGTCAGCTGGCCACCTACCTCGCCGCGATCAACGCGGGCGCGGACGCGGTGGACGGAGCCGTCGCCTCGATGGCCGGCACCACCTCGCAGCCCTCGCTGTCGGCGATCGTCGCCGCCACCGACCACTCCCCGCGGCCCACCGGACTGAGCCTGCGGGCGGTCGGCGACCTCGAACCGTACTGGGAGATCGTCCGCAGGATCTACGCCCCCTTCGAGGCCGGACTCGCCTCGCCCACCGGGCGCGTGTACGACCACGAGATCCCGGGCGGCCAGCTCTCCAACCTGCGGGTCCAGGCCCGCTCGCTGGGCCTCGGCGACCGGTTCGAGGACATCGAGGCGATGTACGCGGCAGCCGACCGGATCCTCGGCCGCCTGGTCAAGGTCACCCCCTCGTCGAAGGTGGTCGGCGACCTCGCCCTGCACCTCGTCGGCGCGGGCGTCTCGCCCGAACAGTTCGCGGCCGAACCCGGTTCGTACGACATCCCGGACTCCGTGATCGGCTTCCTGCGCGGCGAGCTGGGCGATCCGCCCGGCGGCTGGCCGGAGCCGTTCCGCAGCAAGGCCCTCCGGGGCCGGGCCGCGCCCAAGCCGGTCGTCGAACTGTCCCCAGAGGAACGCGACGGGCTCGACAAGGACCGGCGCGCCACCCTGAACCGGCTGCTGTTCCCCGGCCCGGCCAAGGAGTTCGAGACGCACCGCGATGCCTACGGTGACACCGGCGTCCTGCCGAGCAAGGACTTCTTCTACGGTCTGCGGCCGGGGGAGGAGCACGAGGTGGACCTCGAACCCGGCGTGCGGCTGCTCATCGCACTGGAGGCGATCGGCGAGGCCGACGAGCGCGGCATGCGCACCGTGATGGCCACGCTCAACGGCCAGCTCCGGCCGATCCAGGTACGGGACCGCTCGGTCGCCTCGGACCTGCCGGCCGCGGAGAAGGCCGACAAGTCCGATCCGAAGCAGGTCGCCGCGCCGTTCGCCGGGGTGGTGACGCTGTCGGTGGCACCGGGCGACCGCGTCGAGGCGGGCGCGACCATCGCGACGATCGAGGCGATGAAGATGGAGGCGGCGATCACCGCACCGGTCGCCGGAGCGGTGGACCGGCTGGCCATCAACGCCGTTCAGCAGGTCGAGGCGGGCGATCTCCTGATGGTGATCACCCAGACCTCCTGACGGTCACTGCTCGCGGATGCCCCACGGGGAGCCGTAGGCGGTGAGCAGGTCCAGGAAGGGGCGGGCGGGGAAGGCCTCCGGGCCGAGGACGCCCGCCCCCGTCCAGGCGCCTGTGGCCAGGAGTTCCAGGGCGACTACGGGGTTGATGGCGGTCTGCCACACGACCGCCTGGGAGCCGTACTCCGCCATCGACCACTGGTTGTCGACCACGTGGTAGAGGTAGACCTCGCGCGGTGCGCCGTCCTTGGTGCCGCGCACCCAGGTGCCCGCGCAGGTCTTGCCGTGCATGCGCTCACCCAGGGTCGCCGGGTCGGGCAGACAGGCGGCCACGACGTCGCGGGGCGACACCGCGACCGGGCCCGCCGCGCCCGGCACGGTCACCGGGTCGGTGCGGTCCAGGCCCAGCAGATGCAGCGTCCTGAGGGTCCGGATGAACTCCTCGCCCAGGCCGTACTTGAAGGTCACGCGGCGTGCGTCGACCCAGCGCGGCACGAGCAGCACCTCCTCGTGCTCCACGTTCACGCACTCGACCGGGCCGATGCCCTCGGGGAAGTCGAACACCTCCGGCTCGCTGAAGGGCGCGGTGGTGAACCAGCCGCGGTCCGCCTCGTAGACCACCGGCGGGTTGAGGCACTCCTCGATGGTGGTCCAGATGCTGAAGGACGGCGCGAAGTCGTAACCGTCGACGGTCAGGTTCGCGCCGTCGCGGATGCCGATCTCGTCGATCTCGTCGAAGAGTTCGTCGGCCGCGTACCGTGCGAAGACGTCGGAGAGCCCCGGCTCCACCCCCATGCCGACCAGCGCGAGCGCCCCCTCCTTCTCCCAGTCGGCGGCCTGCGCGAACTGCGCGTCACCGAGCATCACCCCGCACTCCTCGTACGGCCGCTCGGGGTGCGGGCGCGACAGCGACATCGCCATGTCGAGGTAGGTGGTACCGGCGGCGAACGCCGCCTGGAAGAGGGGCATCACGAAGCGCGGGTCGGTGGCGTTGAGCAGCACGTCGCACCGGTGCCGCGTCAGCAGCTCCGTCACCGCCGCCTGGTCGGAGGCGTCGACGCGCGCGGCACGGAACCGGCCGCCGTCGTCCGCGAGCGCGGCGACCGCGGCCTCGGCCCGGCTCAGGTCGTAGTCGGCGACGACCATCTCGTCGAAGAACGGGCGGCGGGCCGCGATCCGGGTGATCGCGGTGCCCACACCGCCGGCGCCCACAAGCAGCACACGCATGACACGCACTTCCTCTCCTCGGGGTCAGGGCGGGCCCGCGTGGACCGGCGCCCCTGCCGGCAGATACAACGCCGCGCGCCGGGATAAGGTCAATGGCGTTGGCATAAGGGTGGGGGCGAGGAGACGCGGTGCCGAAAGCGGTGGTTCCCGAGGAGAAGCGGCGCCGACGACGTCCCACCAAGAGCGGCACCGTGCTGTCCGAGCAGCTGATCGTCGAGACCGCGCTGCGGATGCTGCGCGAGCACGGCAGCGCCGGACTCACCGCCCGCCGCCTGGGCCTGGCCCTGGACGCCGACCCCAGCACCCTCTACCGGTACTTCCGCGGCATGGACGACCTGACGCTCGCCATCGGCGACGCCCTGATCGGCCAGGCGCTGCACGGCTGGCGGCCCACAGGGAAGTGGCGGGCGGACCTGCGCGCCCTCGGGCTGCGCATCCACGCCGTGTACGTCGCGCATCCGCAGGCGGCGCTGCTCACCGCCAACCGGGTCACCGGCCGGGCGCACGAGCTCGCGGCCGACGAGGCCATCCTCGACGTGCTGCGCACCGCGGGCTTCCCGCTGCCGGACACGGTGCGGATCTACCAGGCCTTCATCGACCAGACCCTGGCCTTCGCCGCGCTCGACGCCGCCTCGCTCGCCCTGCCGCGCGAAAGCCTCAGCGCCGACGAGGACATGTGGCGCTCGACATACGCCCGCCTTCCCCGCGTCACCCACCCCCGGATCGCCGAGGCGGCGCCCCTGCTGGCCGCCCGCATGGTCGACAGCGCCTATCCCACCGCGCTGGAGATGCTGCTGGACAGCGCCGCCGCACAGCGGGAGCTGCTGCGCGAGGCTACTCGCGGATCGCGGTGACGTCGCCGTTGACGGTGCTGAGGGTCATGGTGCGGTGTACCGCTTCGGAGGTGCGGACGTCGGTCGAGGCGCGACCGTTGTCGGTGGTTGCCCTCACCCGGTAGGCGGGGGAGTCGTGCGGCACGGTGACCCGGACCGACCCATTGGTGGTGGCCGCGGTGACCCGGTCAGGGGAGGTCGCGCAGCCGAGCACGACATCGCCGTTCACCGTCTCGGCGTGCAGTCCCGCGCTGCGCAGGGTGTCCGCGCGGATCGAGCCGTTGCGGGTCGTCAGCCGGGCCGCGCGTGCGCCGTCGCCCGAGCGGGTCACCGTCACGTCGCCGTTCACAGTCGCCAATTCCAGGGCGGCGGAGACTCCGGCGACGTCGATGCCGGCGTTGCGGGCGGAGACGGAGACTGAGGTCCCGGCGGGGATGTCGACTTCGGGCATACGGGGGCACGGTCGGCCGTCGCCGTCGCCGTCGCTTTTGCCTTTGTCGTCCGTCCGGCACGACAGGTCCAGGACCCAGGTGCGGTCCTGGTGGGACCAGTGGGTACGGATGTGCCGGTCGGCGACGACCCGGTCGCCGTCGGCGGGACGCAGTCGCACCCCGTTGTCGGTGGTGATGACCAGCCGCGTCCCCCGCGAAGGCGCGGGCTCCGCGCCGGCCGCCCGTAAGCCGTCACCGTTGCTGCCGTTGCTGCCGTTGCCGCCGTGGTCCGCTCCGCCGCACGCTCCCGCCAGGGGGAGGGCTGCCAGCGCGGCGGCCAGGGCCCAGGCGCGCGTCACACTCCTTGTGTCCATGCCCCGTCGGTTTCCCCGGAGTCGGCCGTCCATGGCCTCGGGCAGGGGACAGGTCGGGACGGCAGCCGGTTGCCCCACCCACGCCTCGGGCCCCCGTGATCCACGGGGGCCCGAAGCCGTCGTACGCCTGGGACGTGCGCGTCGTCAGCCCTGACGGGCCTTGAAACGCGGGTCCTTCTTGTTGATGACGAAGGTCACGCCTCGCCGTCGGACCACCTGGGCCCCCGGCTTGGACTTCAACGCGCGCAGGGAATTGCGTACCTTCATGGTGCTGTTCTCCTTCTGCCCGGGCGCGAGCCCGCTGTCAGTGGCGGGCGGTGGCCGCGCGGCCGTAGCGGCGCTCGAAGCGCTCGACTCGGCCGGCCGTGTCCAGGACCCGCGAGGTCCCCGTGTGGAACGGGTGGCTCGCCGACGAGATCTCGACGTCGATCAGCGGGTAGGTGTTGCCGTCCTCCCACTCGATCGTCCTGGCCGAGTCGGCGGTCGACTGCGTGAGGAACGTGGCGTCGGCGGCGCGGTCACGGAAGACGACCGGACGGGATGCGGGGTGGATACGGGACTTCATGGGGTGTCCTTCCTGGTGACGGCTCGGCTGGTGACGGCGTACCCGGGTCAGCGTGTCTCCCGGAACGGGACGTGCTGTCCGGCCACCGCGTCGTACTTGCGCAGGACGAGCCGGTCGGGGTCGTTGCGACGGTTCTTGCGCGTCACATAGGTGACGCCGGTTCCGGCCGTCGACCGGAGTGTGACGACGGGGCGTGCGGTGCTGCGTGCCATGAGGTTCTCCTTCCACCCGACACACCTCGGAATATTGACCAAGGCATGTCAATCACATGCGGTGTAACAGCGGCCCCGGCCCTCGCATTCCCGCCTTCCCGACCTCGTGTGCACCCGCCCGTCCGAACGCCGTGTGGACACGGCCTGACGCTCACGACAAGGTCGTGGAGAGCAGTGCGAGTGCGATGAGCCGACAGGGAGACCGATGATCTTCATCACCGCGAAATTCCGGGTCCTGCCCGAGCACGCCGACCGTTGGCCGGAGATCACCGAAGCGTTCACTCGCGCGACGCGCGCCGAGCCGGGCTGCCTGTGGTTCGAGTGGTCCCGCAGCCTCGACGACCCGAACGAGTACGTCCTGGTGGAGGCCTTCCGCGACGGCGAGGCGGGCGGTGCGCACGTCCGGTCCGCTCACTTCGAGGAAGCGCAGCAGACCCTGCCGCCGCACCTCGCCGAGACGCCGCGCATCGTCAACATGGAGGTGCCGCAGGAGGACTGGTCGCTTCTCGGGGAGATGGCGGTGCCGGAGCGGGGCTGAGGGCGCTACGGAAGCGGGGCCCGGCGCCCTCCGCGCCGCCCCCTGGCGGTCACTTCCAGTCGTACGCGTACGCCGCGACCCAGGTGACGTCGAGCTGGGCGCTGCTGCCCGGGGCCGCGCCGGGCCCCTCCAGCGCGCTCTCGTTCTGCAGCACCCAGGACAGGGGGTGGTCCGGCACGCCGCGGGTGTCGTGTCCGGTCTCCCGGCCGTCCACGAAGAACCGCACTTCGCCCGGCGTCCACTCGGTCGAGACGGTGTGCCACTGCGTCCAGTCGTCGCTTCCCGGGAAGTAACCCTGCTTGCCTCCGCCGCACGGATGGTGGAAGGCGGTGAGGGAGCCGGTCCACTCGCCCTCGGGGTGGTCCATCTCGCAGCCCTCGCCGTAGTGCAGCCAGGCGGACTTGTAGCCCGGAGCGACCTTCGTCACCTTGATGCGGGCGCTGTACTTGCCGTACTTCATCTGCATGACGGCGCGCGGCACGAGCGCCGCGGCGTGCACGGGGCCGCCGTCGTCGGGCCGCCACATCCGGATGTGCATCCGCCCGTCGCCGTTCTCCGCGGGCCCCACACTCACGGTGTCCTCCGGGTGGTAGACGCCCACGACGTCCCGGCCCCGGTCGTTCGCCGTGTCGCGCCAACCGGTCGGGTACGCCCACCAGTTGTCGCGGTACGAGCCGCTCAGGCCCGCGCAGTACGCGGCGGAGGTGTCGACACGGTGCTCGCAGTCGCTGAACGCGCCCACGGGCACCCGATCCCCGTTGAAGTCCTCCGCGAGGACCTGCCAGAAGGGTCCGCAGTCGCCGTGGGGCAGTTCGGCGTCGGTGGTGTGGCAGGCGTCCGCCGACCGCGGTGCCCCGTCGGCACGGGGGATACCGAGGAGGGCGGCCAGGAGCAGCAGGCCGAGAGGTATGAGCAGGGCGCGTCCGCGGTGGCCGGGCGCTGCGTGTGAACCCATCGGACGGCTCCTCCGATCTCGGCGTACCGGTCTCCGCGGCCTTCTCCGGGTCTGCTCCGGGTCTGCTCCGCGGCCTTCTCCGAGCCTTTCCCGCGAAGCAGCATCCTCGCCGCCCGGCGGGCACGACGCCATCCCCGCGACGGCACTCGTAGCGGACCGTCGTACTCCGCGCCCCCGTGGCTACTCGCGGGTTCGTCCTGAGGTAAGGTCCCCCCAATTCGTAGTCACCGACCGACAGTGCGCCGGTACGGGGAGTGTCGGTACGGGGAGTATCGGAGGGCGGCAAGGCGATGGAATCCCAGCTGGGTGGCGGCGGTTCGGCGGAGCTGGGCGACATACGGGACGACACCCCGTTGGAGGCGTTGAACCCGGAACCGTTGCTGACCCGCGACTACGAGACGCGCCCCGCGCTCGTCTACGAGCGGCTGCGGCAGCGGCACGGCGCGGTCGCGCCGGTCGATCTGCTGGGCACCCCCGCCTGGTTGGTGCTGGGCTACCGCGAGGCACTCCAGGTGCTCCAGGACGACGAGGGCTGGCCGAAGGGGCTGGAGAACTGGCGGGCCCGTTCGGAGGGCCGGGTGCCGGCCGACTGGCCACTGGGTCCGTCCCTGGAGGTCAACCACGTGCTGATCCAGGGCGGTTCGGGTTACGGGCGGCTGCGGGCGGCCTGGGATGTGGCACTCAAGCCGTTCCAGGACCCGCGCCACCCCCAGGCGAAGCGGCTGAAGACGGCCGTGACCGCCTACGCCGACGAGCTGATCACCCTGGTGGGACAGGGGGGCGGCACAGGTGTGGCGGACCTGTCGGCGCAGTTCTCCCGGCCACTGCCGCTCATGGCGGCCAGCCACCTGCTCGGCTTCCCCGGATCCCAGGGCGACGACGCTCTGATGGACATGTGGCGGGTGCTCGACGCCGGGCCGGACGCGGAGACCGCGCTGGAGCGGCTGCTCGCGACGCTGGCGGAACTCGGGGCGGCGAAGCAGCGGAAGCCGGGGGACGACTTCCCCTCCTACCTGCTGGCCGCGCATCCCGGTCTCTCGCTGGAAGAGTTGGCCCGTGAACTGTTCATGCTGCTGGGTATGACCTCCGACCACGTCGGCATCCTCATCTCCAACACCGTGGTCGAGGTGATCTCGGGTGACGGCGGTGTGCGGGCCAGCCTGTCCGCGGGGATGCTCCGGGAGACCATGAACCGCGCCGTCATGCGCAAGCCGCCGCTGGTGAACTTCGTGCCGCGCTTCGCCGCCGAGGACACCCCGCTCGGCAACTACCTGATCCGGGCGGGCGACCCCGTCTGGGTCTCCTCCGCCGCCGCGCACGCCGACCCGCTCTTCGCCGACCATGTGGCGCCGAGCACCACGATCAGCACCCGGGCTCACCTGTCCTGGGGCGCGGGCCGCCGCCAGTGCCCGGCCCCGGCACGCGAACTCGCGTCGACGGTCGCCGCGGTGGGCGTGGGGCGGCTGTTCGAGCGGTTCTCCCATCTGGACCTCGCCCTCCCCGTCGACCAACTGCCGTGGCGCTCCTCCCCGTTCATGCGCGGGCTGCGCTCCCTGCCCGTACGGTACGAACTCGCCTCGACACCCGCCCCGTTGACGGCGACCGGCCCCCGACCGGCCGCCCCCGGCACGGACTTGCCGGACCCGGTCTCCCGCCGGCGTTCCTCGCTGTGGCGCTACCTGACCGGACTGGTCCGGGCGGGCCGCTGACGCCCGGCGGCGATCTCGCCGGAGGCGGTTTCGGTGTCGCCCGTGCTCAGCGGCGGCGGGCGAGGACGGCCACGCCCGCGAGCAGGGTGAGGAGCATCCCGGTGAACCAGGTCATGGCGGTGGTGGCGGTCACGGTGAGAGTGGCGAGGCCGAGGCCGAGGGCCGGAATGATCAGCCCGAGGTAGGAGAGGAAGAAGAGCCCGGCGAGCGCCTCGCCGCGCTTGGCCGGTGCGGCCATCGCGACGACGGTCCCCACGGCCGCCTTGAACAGCACCCCGGCTCCGATGCCGGCGACGACGCCGCCGACCAGGAACGTCGCGAGGTCGGCGGTGTGCATGCCGATCACGACAGTGACGACACCGGCGGCCTGGGCGAGCAGGCCCAGGGCCCGCTTCGCCGGGGCGGGCAACCGGTTGGTCAGTGTCTGGGCGAGGGCCGCGCCGCCGAAGACCGCGAACACGATGCCACCGGCCAGCGCGCGGGAGGGGTGGTGCAGCGCGCCGGCGACGAAGCCCGGGGCGATCGAGGTGAAGAGCCCGAACACCGCGAACGAGGCGAAGCCGGCCGCCGACGCGGCGAGGTAACCGGCGCGGTCGCCGTGGTCGGTGCTGATGCGCTGCGGCCGGTAGGCGGGCCGGACCAGCCGCTCCTCGACCGTCTCGGGAACGAAGGCGAGGGCGACCGTGCTCACCAGCAGCAGGACGGCGAACACGAGGTACGGCGTACGCAGCGGTGCGTGCACGAACTGCGCCAGGAACCCGGCAACCAGCGGGCCCACCCCGAGGCCACCGATGTTGGCCGCGGTGGAGACCATCTCGAAGCGCTGTCCCGAGGCGCCGGGCCGGTGCGCGGCGTGCAGTTCGTGCAGGTGCGCGGTGGCGGTCGCGGTGACCATCCCGACACCGAGCCCGGTGATCAGCCGCGCGGCCAGCAGCACCGGCAGCGCCGAGCTGGTCAGGAACAGCGCGGCGGCGACCAGCTCCAGCGCCAGTGCGGGCACGAGGACCCGCTTGCGGCCGACCCAGTCGGAGACATGCCCGGCCAGCAGCAGGCTGATCACCACGCCGACGGCGTAGACGGCGAACACGACGGTGACCATGAACGTGGAGAACCCGTCCCGCGCCATGTACAGCGGATACAGCGGAGTGGGCACGGTGGAGAACGCCATCGCGACCAGGAACGCCAGGGCGACCAGCCAGAAGCCGACGCCGTGACGGCGCGAGCCGGAATCGGTCCGGGAGGCGGGCGCGGAATCGTTCGTAGAGGTCGTAGAGGCGGACCCTGGCTCGGTCCGCGAGTCGCCGCCGGTGGTGAGGAGAAGACGCGAGGGCGTCGACGCGGTCATGGCACTGCTCCGATCCGATGGAACGGTGAGGACGGGTGGATGGGCGGAAAGTCGGCGGACGGGAGGTGGTCCGGTAGTGGGCGCCGGCGGTCTTGCTCGTGTCACTCTGCGCCTCACCGACCATCGCGTCCAACGAACATTTATGCTCACTTCGATCGCGATCTGCGATAGTTGTGGCGTGGAGCTCCGTCATCTCGAGTACTTCGTGGCCGTCGCCGAAGAACAGAACTTCACGCGCGCGGCGACCCGTCTGCACATCGTCCAGTCCGCGGTCTCCGCGGCGGTCAAGGCCCTGGAACGCGAACTGGGCGCGCAACTGCTGGACCGCAATTCCAGGCGGGTGCTGCTCACCGACGCCGGTGCGGCACTGCTGCCCAGGGCACGGATCGCGCTCGACGCGGCCCGTGATGCCGCCGACGCCGTCGCCGAGGTGCGCGGTGGTCTGCGTGGCACGCTGCGCCTGGGCACCATGACCTCGGTCGGGCTCCTCGACCTGCCCGCGCTGCTCGGCGAGTACCACCGCCGCCACCCCGGCGTGCTGCTGCGGGCGGGCCCCACGCCCTCCGGATCACAAGGGCACCTCGACGCCCTTGCCGAACGGCGGCTGGACCTGGCGTTCGTCTCGCTGCCCGGGCCGCGCCCTCCCGGCATCGAGCTCACCCGTCTGACCGGCTCGGTGATCGACCTCGTCGTCCCGGACGGCCACCCCTTCGCCGGACGCGACTCCGTCCCCATCGGTGAGCTCGCCGGCCTGGACTTCATCGACTTCCCGGTCGGCTACGGCAACCGGGCCGTCGTCGACCGCGCGTTCGCCGCGGCCGGGGTGCCGCGCCATGTCACCCTCCAGATCGACGACATAGGCACCGGTGCCGAGTACGTCCGGCACGGACTGGGCATCGCGCTGTTGCCCCGGTTCGTCCTCGGTGGGGCGGGCGGCATCACCGTGCTGCCGGTGACGGGCGCCGACCTGGACTGGCCGCTCCAGCTGGCCACTTCGGCCGACCGGGCGCCCGGCGCCGCTGCCCGCGCGTTGATCGCCCTGGTTCGCGAGCGGTCGTGGCGGGTCCGGGACACAGGGCCACGGGTGCCGGGCGACGGGCGCCGGGAAGGATGTGGCACGATCCCGGAATGACCTCCGGCTCGCCCGTACCCCCCGTCGTTCCCGCAGGCCGGATGGCCGGTACGGAACAGCCGGCGCTCGGTCTGGCCGGAGGACTGGAACTGCGGCCGTGGCGTGCGAGCGACGCCGATGTCCTGGTGGCGGCCGGTCAGGATCCCGCGATTCGGCTCTGGAACCTTCTGCATGTGGACTCTCCGCAGGACGCCCGCCGAAGGATCGCGCGCATGCACGAGCGATGGCAGGCCGAGGCGGGGGCGATCTGGGCCATCGCCCGCCCCGGCGGAGGCGAAGCCCTGGGACTGATCGGGTGGGGTGACCTCGACCTCAGGAGTGGCAGCGCCGAGATCGTCTACTGGGTACTGCCCGCGGCGCGCGGTGGCGGTGTCGTCGTCGAGGCCACCCGGCGTCTGAGCCGGTGGGCCCTGGACGACCTCGGCCTGCACCGGCTCCGGCTGTGCCACTCGGTGGCGAACCCGGCGTCCTGCCGGGTCGCGGCCAAGGCCGGTTACACCCTTGAAGGCACCATGCGCGCCGCACTGCTGCACGCCGACGGCTGGCACGACCAGCATCTGCACGCCCTGATCCAGGGCGATTTCTGAGGCTTTTGCCCGGCTTCTCCCGTCGCGATCGTATGGGCACAAGAACGGTCCATGAACGATTGACTCGCGCTTGAGGTGCTCCCTCTAGCGTCCGAAGGGCGCTGGGCCGCTCCGGGGTGCCGTCCGGGTGGCATTCACTTCAGGAGGAGCCATGACGAAAGAGCAGATCGTCGAGGACGTGAAGAACATTCTCGGTGAAATGGTGTGCGTGACGCCGGAGCAGGTGGCGGAAGAAATGTCCTTGATCGCCGATCTGAAGGCCGATTCCCTGCTGAAGTTCGAGCTGTTTCTCGCGCTGGACGACCACTTCGACATCTCGCTCCCGAAAAAGGACCTGTCCGAGAGCGCGGAGACGGTTTCGGACGTGATCGCGTACGTGGAAAAGAGCCTGTCCGCCTGATCCGGGCGCCTGAATTCGTATCAAAGCGGAGGTGTTTTCTACGTGCTCGTCAGCCACAACGATGAAAGTCGCTCGTGGGACCGGATCCGAAGCGATTGCGGAAGCATGGCGCGTGCGCTGCGTCAACGTGGCATACGTGATTCCGACCGGGTCCTGATCTCGGCGACCAATTCCACGGCCTCGGTGCTGGCAACGTTCGCGCTGATGGAGATCGGCGTCTCCGTGGGCCTGGTGGACCGCGGTGTCACACCGGGCCAGTTCGCGCGCCTCGTACAGGAGGCCGGGGCCAGTTTCTTCGTCTCCGACCACGAGAAGTCGGTGCCCGCGTTCGAGCGGCTCGACGCCGACTGGATTCCGCTGAGCGAGATCGAGGCCGAGACGGAGCAGGCGCCCGCGGGCGAGCCGGCCGAGCTGTCGCTCGACCGGTGGGCACAGCGCCAGGACGCGCTGATCGTGTGGACGTCCGGCAGCCTCGGCCGGCCCAAGGGCGTGGTGCGGACCGGCAGTTCGGTGCTCGCCAACGTGGCCCGCACCCAGCAGCGGATGCGGTACACCGAGAAGGACGTGCTGCTTCCGCTGCTCCCGTTCACCCACCAGTACGGCCTGTCCATACTGCTGCTGTGGTGGCAGGCGAAGGCCGGTCTGGTCCTGCGGCCGAGCCGCCGCACCGATGTCGCCCTGGAGGCCATCGCCGACCTGGGCGTCACCGTGGTGGACGCGGTGCCCGCCGTGTACGAGGGCCTGCTGCGCATGCTCGACCGCGGCCGGATCGACGCCGCCCGGCTGGAGTCGGTGCGCATGTGGTGCGTCGGCGGCGAACCCCTGCAGGACGATCTGCGGCAGCGCTTCGCCGACCGGCTCGGCCGGCCGCTGCTCGACGGCTACGGCAGCTCCGAGGCGGGCAACATCGCGCTGGCCGCCCCCGACAACCCGGTGTACTGCGGCCTCCCCCTGGACGGCGTGACGGTGAGCGTCGTGGACGACGAGGACCGGCCCGTCCCGGCCGGCGACGTCGGCGAGGTCGTGATCCACACGCCCGACCTCATGGTGGGCACACTGGAACCCGGTGGCCGTGTCCGCGAGACCCACCGCGCCGCCTACCGCACCCAGGACCTGGGCTTCCTCGACGCGGACGGCAACGTACGCGTCCTCGGCCGCAAGGCCGCCGTGCACCGCTTCGGCAACACCCTCTACCCCGACGCGATCACGGCGAAGGCGAGCGCCTGCGGCAGGCCGGTGCGCGTCATCCCGGTGGAGAACGGGCGGTTCGGCACCGAGCTGGTGTACGTGGTCGCCGATCCCGAGGAGCGCCCGGCCGCCCAGTGGCGCAAGACGTTCGCCGAACTGGTCGCCGAGTTCGAGCAGCCCAACAAGGTGCTCGTCGTACCGGAGTTCCCTGCCCACACCAACGGCAAGACCAACCTCACCGCACTGCGCCACATGGCACAGGCCGCCCAGAAGGGCAGGGCGGGCGCAGCGGACAAGTCCGAGAGCGAGCCGAAGGCGGGCGCGGCTCCGGGCACCGGCGGTTCGGCGATCCCCTTCGGCGACCGGATCACCGTGCTCCAGGACGTGGCCCGGCTGCTCAGCGAGCGCAGGTCCGAAGTCCTCGCCATCCTCACCGAGGTCAGCAACCACCGGACTGCTGTGGACGAGATCGACGCCTCCCTGGAGGCCCTCGACGGCGCGGTCGCCGAAGTCGCCCGCTACAGCCCGCCGCCGGTCAGGCAGATCAGCGTGCTGATGCCGTCCAACATCCCGCTGTACGGCTACATCCTGTACCTCCTCATCCCGAGCCTCTACAGCCAGAAGCTGGTCTTCCGGCCCTCCCGGATGATCGAGGCACAGACCCGCAAACTGCACGAACTGCTCAGTGCCGTGCACGGTCTGCCGATCACGTTGGACGCCAGCGGGCAGCGCGAGTTCATGGCCGAGTCCGGTGCCACCTCCGACGTACTGGTCTTCACCGGCTCGTACGACAACGCCGAGTCGATCCGGGCCGAGCTGCCGCGCAACACGCTGTTCTGCTTCTTCGGACAGGGCATCAACCCCGTCGTCGTGGGCCCGGACGCGCAGTTGAGCAGTGCGGTCGACGGTCTGATGAAGGTGCGCATGCTCAACTCCGGCCAGGACTGCTTCGGTCCGGACGTGGTGTTCGTGCACACGTCGGTCAGTGCCCAGTTCTGCAATCTGCTGTGCCGGCGCGTCGACGCGCTGCGCCACGGCACACCCGACGACGCGTCGGCCGACTACAGCTCGATGTTCTACGAGGAGGCGTTCGAGTCGACACTCGAATACCTGCGCACCAAGCGGGAGTTCCTCGCGGCCGGCGGCCGGATCGACTTCATGGACCGCCATCTGCGACCGACCGTGCTGATCCACCCGACCGACACCACGTTCCTGCCCCCCGAGCTGTTCGCACCCGTCTTCAACGTGGTGCCGTTCTCCTCGGCGGAGTGGTTGCACACCGTGCTGAAGCACCCCTACTACGCCGAACGCTCCATGGCCGCCTCGGTGTTCGGAAGGATGCCCGAGACCGTCGCGGTGCTGCGTGACCGGCACATGGTGAGCACCGACGAGACCCTGGTCGAGATCGAGGACGGCAACAAGCCGTTCGGCGGTCGCGGCATCCGCGCGAACTACGTGGCCCTCGGCAAGGAACGGCACGCCGAGCCGATGCTGCTGTCCAAGGCCATCGCCGACTACCTGCCGAAGGCGTCATGAGCGGGAGCGCGGACACGTCGGCGGCGGCAGCCTGGGCCACCGCGGCCGCGGTCCTGTCCGCATCCGGCGTGCACACCGTGTTCGGTCTGCCCGGCGACGACATGAACGCCCTGGCGGCGCTCCACGAGGCCGGCATCCGCTTCGTCCTCTGCCGCGACCAGCGCAACGCGGTGTTCATGGCCACCGGTTGGGCGATGCAGTCCGGCGAGGTCGCCGTCGCCGTGGTGGGCAAGGGCCCCGCGGTGACCAACACGGTCACCGGGCTGCTGGAGGCGTCCGCGTCGGCGGCGCCGGTGGTGCTGCTCAGCGGCGGCACGCCCGCGCAGCACCGCGGCAGCGGGGCGTTCCAGGAACTCGACCAACTCGCCGTGGTCGCCCCCCTGGTGAAGTACGCCGCGCGCGTCGAACACCCCGACCGGCTGGTGCCCACGCTGCAGCGGGCCCTGCTGATCGCCCGGCACGAACACGGCCCGGTCTACGTGGAGTTGCCCGAGCAGCTGCTCGCCGAGGGCGGCAAGGCGACGCAGGGTGCCGTGGCGGCGCCGACCGTGGCCGAGACGCCGTACGAGATCACCGTCCCGGCCGATTCCGCCGCCCTGCGCACGCTGCGCGCCGCGCGGCGGCCGATCGTGCTGGTCGGCGGCGGCATGCGGCACCGCAACGGAGGTGGCTCGGTCGAGCGGTTCGCCGAGCGCATCGGTGCCGCGGTGGCCTGTACGGCGTCCGGTCGCGGCGCGGTCGACGAGTCGTCGCCGCTGTTCTGCGGGCTGTCCGGCCTCTACACCCCCAAGGAAGCGGTGCGGCTCTGGGCGGACACCGACTGTGTGGTGGCGCTGGGCAGCAGGCTGGAGGAGACGGCCACGTTCCAGTGGCCCGAGGGCATCGGCCGGGACGTCCCGGTCGTCCAGGTGAACCTGGCGGCCGCCGACTTCGCCACCGACCGGCAGGGACCGAAGGTGCTCGCCGACGCGGGCGCGACCGTCGACTCCTGGCTGGCCCACCTGCGGCAGGAGGACACGGCGGACCCGGCATGGGCCGCGACCGTCCGCGAGGTGAACGCCGGGATCCACACCGCGAACCAGGAGTGGCTCAAGGAGCTGGCGCACTCCCCGGACCTGCACATCGCGGAGGTGCTGCGGGCACTGGACGCGGAGTTGCCCGCCGACCGCGTGCTGGTGCAGGAGAACGGCCTGCAGGACATGTGGTCGTATCGGTTCCCGCTCTACTCCTGTGCCTCGGGGGCCGGTTCGATCGTGCCCTCCGAGCAGACCAGCCTGGGCTTCGGTGCCGCTGCCGCGCTCGGCGTCAAACTGGCCGCGCCCCAGCGGCCGGTGGTGGCCTTCGTCGGTGACGGCGCCTTCGCCATGGCCGCCGCCGACCTGCCGACCGCGGTCCGCTACGGCGGCGGACTGCTCTACGTCGTGCTGCGCAACGGCGGCTACGGCTGGCTGCAGGTCCAACTCGACCAGCGCGAAAGCCCGTTGCCGGACCACGCCTTCGTCGACCCCGAAGCCGTAGGGGTGCAGGCGCCGCAGCTCGTGGGCCTGCACCAGGTGACCGTGGCCGACAAGGCGTCACTCGCGGCCGATGTGGCACGGGCCTGGGAGAAGTGCGCGGCCGGGAACGTGGTCGTGCTCAACGTGCCCGTACGGCTGTCGGACGCCCTGTTCGGCGCGGACGTCGCGGGCGGAGATTTCCCCGTGCTCGGGGAACCGGGCGGGGAGTGAGGGAGAGCGGGTTGTCCACAGTTGCCACGGGGACGCGGCGGAAGGTGGTGGTCACCGGCTGGGGGGCCGTCACCCCGCTCGGCCCCTCCGTCGACCGCACCTGGACCGCACTGACCGCCGGAAGGAGCGGCATCGCCACGCTCACCGGCCTCGACACCACCGGCCTGGCCACCGACTTCGGCGGCGAGGTCGAGGACTTCGACGTCGCGCAGTACCTGAAGCCCCAGCAGGCCCGCCGTATGGACGCCTACGCGCAGTACGCGTTTGCGGCCGCCGCCGAGGCGATGGCCCAGGCCGAACTCACCCTGGACGAGGCGGAAGGGCAGCGCACCGGCGTACTGATCGGCACGGGCTACGGCCCCACCGAGTCGGTCGCCCGGCACGTCTCCGTCCTGACCGAGAAGGGCCCGCAGCGCGTGAGCCCCTTCGCCCAGATCACCGGGGCGATGGACAGCGCGGCCTGCGAGATCAGCTTCCACTTCGGGGTGACCGGCCCCACCCGGGCGCTCAGCACCGCCTGCGCGTCCGGGGCGGACGCGATCGGCGAGGCGGCGCGCTGGATCCGGCACGGCGTGCTCGACATGGCCGTCGCGGGCGGCGCCGAGCACATCCTGACCCGCCTCGACTACGCCACCAGCGGCAACGCCCAGGCCCTGTCCACCCGAAACGACGCGCCCGAGGAGGCCTCCCGGCCGTTCGACACGGACCGGGACGGCTTCGTGATGAGCGCGGGCGCCGGCGTCCTGGTCCTGGAGTCCGAGGAACACGCCCGCGCCCGCGGCGCACGGATCCTGGCCGAGGTCGCGGGTTACGCGTCCACCTCGGACGCCCACCACTGGACGGCCCCGCACCCCGAGGGCCGCAGCGTCCGGGCCGCGATGAGCGGCGCGCTCGCCGACGCGGGACTGCACCCGACGGACGTCGACTACATCAACGCGCACGGCACCTCCACCAAGGCCAACGACCGGGCCGAGGTGGACGCCGTGCGCGCGGTCTTCGGCGCGCACGCGGAGCGGATCCCCATCAGCTCGACCAAGTCCATGACCGGCCACATGATCGGCGCCGCCGGAGCGGTGGAGGCGATCGTCGCCGGGCTGGCCATCAACCACGGCGTCGTGCCCCCGACGATCAACTGCCACCGGCCGATGGACGAGAAGCTGAACTTCGTGCCGCACCACGCGCAGGAGCACCGGGTCGACGTGGTCATGAGCAATTCCTTCGGATTCGGCGGTCACAACGCCGTTCTCGTCCTACGCGCTGGGGAGTCCCGTCGTGCCCACTGAGTACGAAGACCTGCCGGCCTACGGAATGCCCGTGCGCAGTCTCGCCGGCGGCGAGGTGGACAGCGACGGCTACCTGCGCAGGAATCCGGCGGAGCCGGTGTGGAACCTGCTGCGGGTGCAGGGTCCGCTGGACGCCGCTCGGCTCGCCGCGGCCGTCGAGCGGGTCTCCCTCGCCACCGACGTGCTCCACCTGCGGCTGCGCTCCACCGACCGCGGCCCCCGCCTGGTCCAACGGGAGCCCGTACCCCTCAAGTTGGAGATCCGCGACGTCGAGTCGCCGGTCGTCGACGGCAGACTGGCCAAGGAGGTGGCGCTTGACCTCGCGCCCCTGCTGTTCGACAAGATCGATCTGCGCCACGAGCCCGCCGGCCGCGTCTGCCTCGTACGCGGCGCGCACGGCGGAGAACAGCTGCTGGCACTGTCCTTCGACCATTCCCTGCTCGACGGCTGGTCGCTCGGCCTGCTCACCCGCGCCCTCGCCGGTGCCTACCGGACGGGCGACTACACGCCCCGAGGGCGCGGCTTCGCCGACTTCGTGCGCGCACTGCCCGCTCAGGCGGAGAGGGAGCGGAGCCTGTCCGAGTGGAGCGGACTGCTCGAAAAGCACCCCCTCCCCGGCCCCCCGCTGCATCTGCCCGGAGGCCGGTCCAAGTGGCCCGAACCCTTCGAGATCAACGGCTACTTCGACCGGTCGCTGCCGCCGCGGGTGCCCGCCGACCTGACCGCCGCGGTCGCGCACACCGGTCTCACCCGGGCGCAGCTGCTCTCCGCCGCCACCGCCCTCGCGACGGGTCTGTTCGCCGAGGGACCGCAGCCGGTGCTCAGTCTGCGGCACGGGCACGCGCGGCCGGAGGACGTCCTGGTCGTCGGACCGCTCGTGGAGCCGTACGTCATGCTGCCGCCGAGCCCGGAGCCCGCCGCGGTGGCGGACTGGCTGATCGCGCACGCCCGGACAAACGAGGCGCTCCCGCCGACGTACGGCCGCTCGATCCGCGACGTCGCGCCGCTGGCCCCCCGCAATGTGGCCCTCAACATCATTCCCCCCGCCCGCCCACTGGCCTTCGACGGTGAGACCAGGGCGACTTCGGCGTCGCGGGACTTCCTCGCCCCGCTGTGGGAGGGGGACCGGCCGGTGGTCCCGTCGACGGCGGCGATGTGGATCAATTACTACATGGACCAGCCCGGCACGGTCGAGGTCAGTCTCACCTACGACACCGAGGTCATGCCCGAGCCGCAGAAGCTGATGGACGCCGTGGCGGAGGTGGTCGCCGCCACCGCGCACGAGCCGGACCTCGGCGTGGAGGCGCTGCGCGCCCGGCTGGGCGCGTAAGCGGGCGGACACGGCGGCGTCCCCGGTGCTCAGGGCACCGGGGATGCCGCTCCCGTCTTCCCGCAGACCGCTCAGGCGGCCTCTACGTAGAACCCCTCGTCCCGCTCCAGGTCCCGGATGGCCGCCAGGTCCCGGTCCAACTCCTCGACGGTGTCCGCGACGAGGGACACGAAGCCGGGCGACGTGGCCATGTCCACGGTCTGCCTGAGGGGAGCGCCCGCCCGCACGCCGGTGACGAGCCGGTCGTAGGAGGGCAGTTCGCGGAAGCGGTCCTGCCAGGACGTGGACACCCCGGAGCGCCGGTTGATCAACCACACGTTGCGGACCGTCCGGCTCCACCGCACGGCCCGGTCGTCGAAGTCGGCGAACCCGCGCGGGTCGGTCAGCGCCGTGGCCAGCAGCTCCACATGAGAGGTGCCGGAGTACTTCTCGATGACGTCGGGCAGCAGGGCGCCCATCAGCCGCGCCCCGGTCTCGATCAGCACCGGTCCGTCCTCGGTGAGCATCACCTCGCTGTGCGCGGCGCCGTCGGTGATGCCGAGCGCGGTGACCGCGCGCCGTACGTAGTCCACCAGCGGGGCGACATGAGCCGCGGTCATCGACAGCGGCTGCTGGTAGTCGTACAGCGGCGCGCCGGTCGGTCCTGAGGCCTTCATCGACAGCCATACGTCGGAGACCTTCTGTACGCCGCCCACGGCCACCGTGTTGACGATGTACTCCGTGCCGACCAGGTACTTCTGCACCAGCGCGGCGGGATTGGGATTGCCGAAGTAGTCGTCGCTGCCCAGCACGGCCGAGCAGGCCGTCCGGACCTGTTCGGCGGTGGTGCAGATGTGCACGTTGTCCGTGCCGGCGCTGGCGGCCGGTTTGACGACGACCGGAGAGCCGGCCGCGGCGAAGAAGCCGACGGCGGTGTCCACGTCCGTCGCGCCGACTCCCACCGGCGCGGCCAGTCCGACGGCGGCGAGCCGGCCGGCCATCGCGTACTTGTCGCGCCTGGCCAGCACCGTGTCGAAGTCGTTGCCGGGCAGCCCGAGTTCGTAGTTGAGGGTGTCGGCCACCATGACCCCGCACTCGGCGCCCGCCACCACCCGGTCGACTCCCGCGTCCTTCAGCGCACGCACGGCGTCGTCGAGGTGGGGGAAGTAGCCGAGGTCGAGGGAGTAGTGGGCCGGCACGAAGGAGTGGCGCAGTCTCGCCGGAGGGACCTCCTGGCTGTGCACGTGGATGCACTCGACGCCCTGCTCAAGAAGCTTCTCCACCAGGAACGCGGCGGTCGAGTAGCCGTCAACTATAGCGATCTTCACCAGTGAACTCCCGTTCGTAGATCATCAGGACGCCACCACCTCCGTCTGCTCGTTCTGCTCGGCCGTCGGGGCCGGGCTGTCGCGCAAGCGCACATCGCACAGGTACGCCGCACCGGCGATCACCGCGGCCGTGGCGCCGAAGGCCGCGAAGGAGGCGACCGGTCCGCCGTGGTCCATGACCACACCGGCCAGCGGGGATCCGGCCACATTGCCGATCAGGAGGGCGCTGGCGTACGCACCCATGGCCACGCCCTTGCTGCCCTCGGGGGCCAGCAGGCTCACCGAGGTCGCGGTCGCGGACAGGGCGGGTGCCACGAAGAAGTTCGCGGGAACGGCCAGCAGGCACAGCCAGTACCACTGGGTGGCCAGGCCCATCGGCATGCACAGCAGTCCGAGGACCGCGGTGACCACGAACACGGAGGGCGGGCGGCGCATCCCGCCGTACACGAGCCCACCGGCCACCGACGCGACACCCGCGACGACCAGCAGCAGCCAGCTCCACTGGAGCTGACCCCATCGCTGCAGCGTGCCGATGGCGGCGACCTCGAAGCCGATCACGGCGATCGACGCGGCGACGGTCATCCCGAGCGCGCACGCCATCCGGGGGGACAGCCAGTCGGTGAGGCGGGGCTTGCGGCCGTCCTTGGGGCGGGCCTTCTGCAGTGGCGGGTTGAGCACCAGATACGAGAGACCGGAGAGGAGCAGCAGGGCACCCATGACGAGGAACGCCACCGTGGGGGAGGCCTGCGAGGCGAGCAGGATGCCGACCGACGGGCCGACCATGTAGGCGAGGTCGGTGGTCATCGAGTCCACCACGTACGCCGTGTGCCGGTTCTCCTCGGTCACCATGGTCGCCAGCGCCAGCCGGATCACCGTGAACGCCGGCAGCGTCGTCAGGCCACCGACGAACGCCGCCGCCAGCAGCGCGGGATACGGCAGGAGGTGGGCCAGTCCCCAGAACAGCGACTGTGCCGTCACCACCAGCGCGAGCACCTTGCGCAGGCCGTACCGGTCGAGACCGCGGCCCTGGAACGGCGCGCCGATCCCGGCCCCCGCAGTCCACAGCGCGGACACGAGGCTCGCCGCGCCGAAGCCGCGGTCCAGATTGCTCACGACATGCAGGAGGATGACCGCGGAAATGCCGAGGCCGGGCATCTTCGCCAGCAGCCCTATGGTCATCAAGGGCCGGAGCTTCGGCTCGGCGAAAACCTGTCGATAGGCAGCGAACATGGATACGGCTCCCGGACTGGTACTGGGCGGGCAATTACTTGTTCAATGGGCCGTACTTTACCGGAATGCGCCCAGGCGTCGTGGTCCCGAACAGGTCAACTCCCGTTTGTCCAGGGCCACTCGACCCGGTCGAGGAGGTCCATCTCCGAAAGCAGTGAGTGCAGCCCGCTGAAGTCGCGTACCAGGTTTGTCCGTCCGGCGTCGTTCTGCACCTCGGAAATCATGCGTTCGGCATCGGCGACACCATGCAGGTCAAGAATGCTCTGCCATGTCCGGTAATCGTTGGCGACAAATGCCTCCAGTCCCGTGATCATGGTGTCGACGAAGAATTTCTTCTGTTTCTCGGACAGGAAGTCGTAGACGGTCTTGGCGAGTTCACCGGAGATGGAGGAGTGGCAGATCTCGTCACGGTTGTGCAGTTGCACGGTCGTCGAGTTGATGACCTGGATGTCGGGATCGTCGGACAGCAGATTCAGATAGGCGCTGATCGATGTCTCGGACACGGTGGCGAAGGCGAGGGTGGTGAGCTTGCGCTCCCACGACTCGGCGCAGGAGTCCCGGAGTTCCTGGTGCCGGGCAACGATGTGCGGGGCCGGCAGGATCGAGTCGGGCAGCTCGATCTTCCGCTGCTGCCGGGTGATCGTGCTGGCGTTGAGATGCATCAGCGTGTGGTACTGCTCGTCCACCATGGCCTGGGCGAGCGACGTCTCCAGCGCGGGACCGCCCAGCGAGGGGAACTCGCCCTCGATGACGAAGGCGAAGGCCGGATTGGCGATGCGCTGCTCGGCGAGGATGGTGTGCCGGTTGTACGCCAGCCACGCCCAGCTCAGCATGGAGTCACGGACCTCGGCCGGCAGTCCGTCCCAGCCGGGGTGGCCGACGAACGGCACGATCCCCACCGGGTAGTCCGGGCGTTCGGCGTCGAACAGGTCCTCCAGTTCGGGTTCCTTGCGCTTCACCGTCGCGCGTCGGTGCCAGTTCCCCGCCAGGCGCGTGATGACCGCGTTCTCCACCGGATGGGTGGGGTCGAAGGGCGGGAAACCGGGGATCTCCATCAGTGCGTTGCTGTTCATCCAAGCCTCCGTGATGCGCTTCCTGATACGAACGGGACGGCCGCGTGAGCCCGTCTCACGCGGCAGGGTCCACGTCGTAGAACGCCGGCCCGTCCAGGTAGCACAGCGTGTTGTAGTCGCGCTCGACCGTCTCGGCGACCGGGTGCGCCAGGCCGACGGCGATCGTCTTCGTGGAGTCGTCCACCGTTTTGGCGACCTGCCCGCCGGGCGGTACGAAGACCTCCACGTTGTTGAAGCTCTCCAGCTCCCGGACGGTGTCGAGGAGCGGAT
The DNA here is from genome assembly GCF_040606085.1 of Streptomyces sp. NPDC005485. Classification (NCBI taxonomy): domain Bacteria; kingdom Bacillati; phylum Actinomycetota; class Actinomycetes; order Kitasatosporales; family Streptomycetaceae; genus Streptomyces; species Streptomyces sp. NPDC005485. Next base: position 44,516 of record NZ_JBEXDZ010000025.1, read on the forward strand.
AGGCGCGCAGCCTGCCCGCCTGCGGTGCGGTCGGCCAGCACACCGTCACATGCCGGTCGAGCCGGTAGGGGCGCGCGTAGGTGGCGAGAAAGCGCTCCGGGTGGAGATAGGCCTCCACCGTCCAGGTGTTCTGCGACTCGCCCGCGGCCAGTTCGGCGTAGTAGGGGGTGTTCGCCCCGGCGATGCGCGCCCCCACCTCGACCAGGCACGGCCCTTCGTCGGTGAGGATCACCTCAAGATGTGCCGGGCCGTGCCGGATGCCCAGGGCGTCGAGCACGGTGAAGGCGTAGTCGACGAGCGTCTGCCGAACCGGGGAGTCGGGGGCGATCAGGTGCCCGGCCGTGATGCGGTCGCGGACGCCGGGGACCGACATCTTGCTGTACTTCCAGACGTCGGTGGCCCGGTGGTGGCCGTCGCGGCTGACCGTGTCCACCACGTACTCGCCGCCGACCAGGTATTCCTGTACGACGGCGGAGGAGTTGACCTCCGAGAAGACGGTGGTGGCCCCCAGGATGCGCCGGAAGGCGGCCGCCGACTCCTGGGGGGTGTCGCACACGGTCACGCCGTCGTTGGCCGCGCTGCGCAGCGGCTTGACCACGACCCGGCCGCCGATCTCGCGGTGCCAGGCGATCAGCGAGTCCTCGTCCTCGATCAGCTTCTGGCGGGCTCCGCGTACCCCGGCGGCCTTGATCGTGTCGATCTGGATGAACTTGTTCCGGCGAGCCGGGGAGAGCCGTGTGCCGTTGGTGGGCAGAGCGAGCGCCTCGCTGAGCCGGTCGGCCAGCTCGACCCCGTACTCACCGGCGGCGATCACCGCGACGGGCTCGTGCTTGGCCACCGCCTCGGCCGTGTCGTCCAGCACGCCCTGGTGCACGATGTTGTCGCTGAACTCCGTGGTGTCGAAAGCGCCTTGATAGCACTTCGGCACGTCCACCGTGCTCTGCACCCTGACGACCTCGCAGCCGTGCTCCATGAACGCTTTCGCCAGCGCGTGGCTTGAGGGGTAGGCGTCGACCAGGACGACGCTGCCTGCGGTGTTGCCCATGCTTCCTGTTCCTCCGTTCGTGCCTGCCCTGTTGGTCACGCCGATTCCTCCAGGGCCTCGGCAAGGCCCGCGATGGTCGGGTGCCGGAAGATCAGCACCGGGGAGATACGCCTGCCGAGGTGTTCACCGAGCCGCGTCGCGACCGCGGTGACGGCCAGCGAGTTCCCGCCCACCGAGAAGAAGTTGTCCTCCGGTCCGAGCTCGCTTTCGATACCGAGGCATTCGCGCAGCACCTCGACCACCAGTGCCTGACCCTCGGTCGCCGGGGCGGCGCTCACCTCCTGGGCACCGATCGGCTGCGGCGCCGGCAGTGCCTCGCGGTTCACCTTGCCGTTGGGGGTCAGTGGGATCTGGTCGATGGCGGTGAAGTTCTGCGGCAGCATGTACGGCGGCAGCTGCTCGGCCAGATGCTCACGCAACTGTGCGGGTACAAGAGGCGGTTCGGGTTCGCCGGCCGCCTGCTCCGGGATCAGGTAGGCCGCCAGCTGCTCCACACCGGTGGCCGTCCGGTGCACCGCGACAACGCAGTCCGACACCGCCGGATGGGTGCGCAGGGCTGCCTCGATCTCGCCCAACTCGATGCGGAAGCCCCGCAGTTTGACCTGGTGGTCGTCGCGGCCGAGGAAGATCAGGTTGCCGTCCGGCAGCAGCTGCACCACGTCGCCGGTCGCGTACATCCGGGCGCCCGCCTCCTCGGCGAACGGATCGGGCAGATACGCCTCCGCCGTCCGGGCCGGTTTGCCCAGGTAGCCGCGGCCGACGGCCGTCCCGCCCACGTACAGCAGTCCCCGGCAGCCCGGCACCACCGGCCGCAGCTGCGGATCCAGCACGTAGAGCCGGGCGTTGTCGGTGGCCCGGCCGAACGGGACGCTGGGCCGGTGGGCGTGCCGGTCGAGCAGTTCCTCGGTGATCGGGCAGACCGCGGAGGTCACGGTGGCCTCCGTCGGCCCGTACTCGTTGAACACTTGGCAGCCGTCCGCGGCGGCGGCCAGCACACGGCGCGCCACGTCGTGCGGTACAGCTTCCGCGCCGGTGAAGATCAGCCGCACGGAGGCCAGACCCGCGGCGACCACGCCCGGGTTCTCGGCGGCCCCGGTGTCCTCCGCGGCCTCCAGCAGGATCCGCATCTGAGACGGGGTCGCGTTCAGGGTGGTGATGCCGCGCTCCGCCAACTGCCGCAGGAACGCGGTCGGGTCGTACGCGGCGGTGGCGCTCGCCAGATGCAGCTGGGCGCCGGAGACCAGGCACTGGAAGATCTCCCAGACCGAGTTGTCGAAGGCCACGGAGTGGTTCAGCAGCGCCCGGTCCAGCTCGGTCAGGCGGCAGACCCGCTGGTTCCACTCCAGGAACGAGGTGATGTTGGCGTGGGTGATCGCCACACCCTTCGGCTTTCCGGTCGAGCCGGAGGTGTAGATCACGTAGGCCAGGTGATGCGGCTGCGCGCCCTCGGGCGTGGACAGGCCGGGTGCGGCGGCCGGGGCGGAGTCGACCCGCACCGCTTCCACCCCGTCGCCGAACAGCGGCGAGGCGGCGTGGGCGGAGTCCGTCACCACCAGCCGTACACCCGAATCGGCGACCAGGTACTGCAACCGGTCGGCCGGATAGCCCGGGTCGAGCGGCACATACGCGCCGCCCGCCTTGAGCACGCCGAGCAGGGCTGTCACCAGCTCGGCCGAGCGGTCCAGGCACACGCCGACCAGGCGCTCGGGGCCCACGCCCCTGGCGCGCAGCACTCCCGCCAGCCCGGCGGCCCGGCGGTCCACCTCGGCGAAGGTCAGCGAGCGGCCGTCGGCCACCACGCAGACGGCCTCGGGTGAGGTCCGCACCCGGCGCTCCCACATCCGCACCAGCGTGCTCGGCTCCGGCAACGGGTCGGCGGACTCCCCGCCGGACAGCTCCCGCAGTTCCTCCGGGGCCAGGATCTCCAGCTCGGACAGCCGCTTCGCGGGGCCGGCCGCCATCTGCTCCAGCACCCGCAGCAGGTGACGGCCGAGGCGCTGGACGAAGGGCTGGTCGAAGAGGTCGGTGGCGTACTCGATCGACACCGAGAGATCGCCCTGCCCGGCCGCGTGGTCGGTGATGTCGAAGGCGAGGTCGAACCGGGCGGTACCGAGCCTTCCCTCCAGCTCCCTGCGGTCGAACGCCTCGGTGAGCGAACCGGGTTCGGGCGCGTCGTGCAGGGCGAACAGCACCTGGAAGAGCGGGTTGCGGCTCAGGTCCCGCTCCGGACACAGCTCCTCTACCAGCTTCTCGAAGGGCAGCTCCTGGTGCGTGTAGCTGCCGAGCGCCACTTCGCGCACCCGGGCCAGCAGTTCCACCCAGGACGGGTCCCGGGAAAGATCGGTGCGCAGTACGACGGTGTTCACGAAGTAGCCGATGACATCGGCGGTCTCCGGCCTGGGCCTGCCGCCGACCAGGGTGCCGACCGCGACGTCGCGCTCGTCGGCGTACCGGCCGAGCAGCACCTGCAGCGGGGCGAGCAGTCCCATGAACAGCGTGACGCCCTCCGCGCGGCACAACTCACGTACGCGGCCCGCCAGTTCGGCCGGAATCCGCAGCAGCTCCCGTTCCCCGCGGTGACTGGCCACCACGGGCCGGGGCCGGGCGGTCGGCAGCTCCAGCGCGGGCACCCCGGCGAGCTGGTTGCGCCAGTAGCCCAGCAGCCGGTCGAGTTCCTCTCCCCGCAGCCGGTCCCGCTGCCACTGGGCGTAGTCCGCGTAACGCACCGCGACCGGTGGCGATGCCGGCGTCTCTCCGGCACTCAAGTCTGTGTACAGCGTGCCCAGTTCCTGGATGAACAGATCCACCGACCGGCCGTCCACCGCGATGTGATGGATGGTCAGCAGAACGATGTCCCGGTCCGGGGTGCGCAGCAGGTCCGCGCGCAGCAGCGGAGCCTCCGCCAGGTCGAACGGCGCCCGGATGCGCTCCGTGAGCGCCTCGTCGAGAGCCTCCTCGGGCAGCTCGGTGCAGGGCACGGTGACCGGCGCGGCCTCGCGGACCACGGGCCGGGCGCGGCCGTCGGCGGTGACCAGCGTCGTGCGCAGCGTCTCGTGCCGGCGGACGATCTCGGAGAGGCAGGCCTCCAGCACCCGCGCATCGACGCGCTCGCCGGGGAGGGACAGGGCGACGGGCAGGTGGTAGGCGGGTGCGCCGCTGTGCACCTGCTCGAAGATCCAGATGCGCTCCTGCCCGAAGGACAGCACCGGCGCGGCGGCCGGCCGGATCGGGTCGTCCTCGCCGGGCCCCGCCTTGGCCAGTGCCTCGGCGAGCCCCGCCGGTGTCGGATGGGCGAAGACCGCCTGCACGTCGACGGGCACCCCGAGCAGTTCCCGCAGCCGGGCCACCGCCGGGACCGCCGACAGCGACTGACCGCCGAGGGTGAAGAAGTCGTCGTGCGGCGACACGTCCTCGACCCCGAGAACCTCGCCCCACACCCGGCCGATGACCTCGGCCTCCGGCAGCACCGGCGTGTTCGCGTGCGCACGGCCGGCCTCACGGATCCGCTCGTAGCCGATGCCGCGCAGGGCATTGCGGTCGGCCTTGCCCGCGGGCGTCCGGGGCAGCGCGTCGAGCAGCGCGTAGCCCTGCGGGACCATGTACGCCGGCAGGCGCTCGCCGAGGTGGTCGCGCACCTGGGCCATCGCGCGCTCGGGAAGAGGTCCGCTCGCTGTCAGATAGGCCACGAGCTGATCGCCGCCCGCGGCCTCACGGTCCACGACGACCAGGGCGTCGGCGACGAGCGGATGGCCGCGCAGGCACGCCTCGATCTCGCCGAGTTCGATGCGGAAGCCGCGCACCTTGACCTGGTGGTCGTTGCGGCCGAGGACCTCCAGGCGGCCGTCCGACGTCCACCGGGCGAGGTCGCCGGTCCGGTACAGGCGTTCGCCGTCGCCGCCGAAGGGGTCGGGCACGAACCGCTCCGCGGTCAGCGCCGGGCGATTCAGGTAGCCGCGGGCCAGACACGCGCCGCCGATCCACAGCTCGCCGCTCTCGCCCGGCCCGGCCTCACGGCCCTGCTCGTCCACGACATGGGCGCGGGCGTTGGCGAGCGGCGTGCCGACCGTGATGCGGCCCTCGGCGCGGTCGATGCGGGCGGCGGTCGCCCACACGGTGGCCTCCGTCGGCCCGTACAGGTTCCACAGCGTGCCACCCGTGGCGAGAAGGTCCGCGGCGAGCTGCGGATCCAGCGCCTCCCCGCCCGAGAGCAGGGTCAGTCCGCGGCCGGAGCTCCAGCCGGACGCGAGGAGCATGCGCCAGGTCGTCGGCGTGGCCTGCACGACCGTGACGCCTTCCTCCTCGACGGTGGCGGCGAGCAGCTCGGGATCGGTGTTGGCGGCCCCCGGAGCCATGACGACCCGCGCCCCGACCGTCAGCGGCAGGAAGAGCTCCAGGGTCGAGATGTCGAAGGAGAGCGGAGTGAGCGCGAGGACCCGGTCGTCGGGGCCGAGCCCGGGCCGCTCCGCCACACTCGCGAGGAAGGAGCTGATCGCCGCGTGCTCGACCGCCACGCCCTTCGGCTGCCCGGTCGAGCCGGAGGTGTAGATGACGTACGCGAGATTCTCCGGGCGCGGGGAAGCGGCCCCCGGTGTCCCCATCCCGGCCGTGCGGCGCGGAGCCTCGGGAAGGTCCGCCACCACCAGCGCTTCGGCCGCCCCGGTCTGCCGGGCCCGCTCCCGGTGCGCGGCGTCGCAGAGCACCAGCCCTACGCCGGAGTCGGCCCGCATGCGCCGCAGCCTGTCGGCCGGATAACTGGGGTCCAGCGGCAGATAGGCGGCGCCGGATTTGAGGATGCCGAGCAGCGCGACGACCATGTCGACCGACCTGCCGAGACAGACACCGACCAGCGACTCCGGGCCGAGGCCGCGCGCACGCAGTTCGGCGGCCAGCACCGAGGCGCGCCGGTCGACGTCCGCGTACGTGGCACGCTGCGCGCCCGCGACGACCGCGATCGAGTCCGGGTTGGTCGCGACCCGCTGTTCCCACAGTTCGACCAGGGTGGTCGGCGCCATGAACTGATCCTTTCTCAACGCCATTCGGTGAGGGCGTGCGTGATCGATTCCGCCAACTGCTGCTCCGCACCGCGCAGGTAGAGATGTCCGCCGGGGAAGAGGCGCAGCTCGAAGTCGGCCGACGTGTGCCCGATCCAGGCGGCGAGCTCGGCCTGCGTGACGCCCTCGTCGTCGGCGCCGCCCAGCACGGTGAACGGGCAGCGCAGCGGCTCCTCGTCCCGGTGTGCGTACGTCTCGCACACGGTCAGGTCCGCGCGCACCAACGGCAGCAGGAACTCCTGCAGTTCGCGGTCCAGCCCCGCGAACTCGGACTGCTCCAGCCGTGCGAGAAGCGCCTCGTCGGGCAGCGCGTGCAACGGGTCCTGGTCCGGCAGATGCGGGGCGCGGTGCGCCGACAGGAACATCCGGAGGGGGAGCGGCGCGCCGAGCGCCCGCAGCCGCCGCGCGACCGCGAACGAGAGGAGCGCTCCCATGCTGTGGCCGAGGAACGCGTACGGCAGCTCGGTCCGGGACGCGATCAGCGGCGCCAGCGCGTCCACCACCGCGTCCGCCGAGAGCAGCGGTGACTCGCCCATCCGGTTCTCCCTGCCGGGGAGTTGGACGGCGCAGACCTCGATCTCGTCGGGGAAGTGCCGGGCCAGCCGGTAGGAGGAGGCGCCCGCCCCGGCGTGCGGGAAGACGAACAGGCGTCGGTTCGCGGTGTGTTCGCGGCTGCCGAGGCCGGGCAGCCACAGCCGTGCGGCGGCACCTTCCGGGGCCGCTACCGTGCCGGTCACCGCAGCGCGCCTTCCGCGACGGCCGACTCGGCGGATACCCGTGCCGAACGGGGGGTGAGGTCGGTCCAGACCTCCTCGATGTGGGCGAGGCACTCCTGCTTGGTCCCGGTCCTGCCCGCCGTGGCCCAGCCCGCCGGGAGTCGCCGTTCGGCGAACCAGATCGAGTACTGCTCCTCGTCGTTGACCACGACGACGTAGCGTTCCTCCGCGCTGCTCATGATCAGCCCTCCACCCCGGCGAAGAAGTCGTCGACCCGTACGCCCTTGCCGGCGGCGGCGACCCGGTCGTACACCCACTTGCCGACGGCGAGGTCCAGCACGCCGAGACCGAACGGGGAGAAGACCGCGGCGCGGCCCGGTGCCCGGGCGACACGGCCGTGCAGCAGATCGCCGATCGTGCCGTTGAGGAAGTCGCGGTTGCCCGTCTTCTGCTCCGCCAGGTGCAGCGAGGTGCGCTCGCGTACGGCGTGGTCGACGTCGTCGGTGAAGTTCTGCGCGGCGAGGACGACCTCGGGGGCGAAGTCGCGCAGCGAGAGGTGCAGGACGACCGGTCCGTGCGCGAGCAGCCCCGGGTCGTGCAGGTGGGGTTCGCCGGCCACCGTGGTCAGCACCACCAGGTCGCAGTCGGCGAAGGCCTCCTCGACGCGCTGCGCCGTCACCACCTCGGCCTCGGACTGCTCCTTGAGGGTGGCGCCGAACCGCTCGGCCGCCGCCGGGTTGAGGTCGAACAGCCGGAATCCGTCGATCTCCCAGCCCAGATCCCGCAGGAACTTCGCCACGTGCTGGGCGATCAGCCCCGTGCCGACGATGCCGACCTTCCGTGCCCGCCGTGCGCCGAGCAGGAGCTCGGCGCCCAGCACCGCGGAGGCGGCGGTCCGGGTGGCGGAGATGATCGAGGACTCCAGGCAGGCGAACGGATACCCGGTGTCGCAGTCGTTGAGGATCAGCGTGGCCGACGCGCGGGGGATGCCGTGCCCGGTGTTGTCGGGGAAGCTGGCGATCCACTTGTTTCCGGCGACGTCGAAGTCACCGCCGAGATAGGCGGGCAGCGAGATGATCCGCGAGCGGCTCTGGTGCGGGAACCGGAGAAAGGAGCTGTGGGGGTTGGAGCTGTCACCGGCGTCGTGCGCCAGGTAGGCGGCCCGGACGATCTCCAGGCACTCCGGGCGGTTGCTGTCCACCTCGGCGGCGACCTCGCTCGCGCCGATGACCGTCAGGGACGGCAGGGTTAGTGCACGCACGCCAGTATTCCTCCTTCGGCTTGCCTGGCCCTGCCGCGCGACTGCGCGGACGTCAGCGGCTCCTCGGCGCGCAACTGCCGGACCCAGGCGGGGTTGTAGATGGTCTTGGCGTAGGCATTGCCGCGGTCCGCGGCCAGCAGGGCGACGGCAGGGCGGGCGCCGGTGACCGGGTTTCTGGCGAAGTAGCTCTGGACGGCGGAGTAGACGCTTCCCGTCGAGCCGCCGGCGAACAGGCCGTGCCGGGCGACGAGCGCGTGGCAGCCCTCGACGGCGCGGGTCTCGGGAACGATCTCGATGTCGTCGATCAGGGCCTGTTCGACGAGCGGGGGCACGATGCTGGAGCCGATGCCCGGGATCCTCCGCTTCCCGGGCGGGCCGCCGAAGATCACCGAGCCCTCGGTGTCCACGGCGACCACGACGCACCGCGGAAAGGCCTCCTTCACCCGGCGCGAGAGGCCCGCGATGGTGCCGCCGGTCCCGACGCCGACGAAGAGGTAGTCGATCGCGCCCGTGGCACCGACCAGTTCACCCCCGGTGAACCGGTAGTGCGCGTTGAGGGCGTCCTCGTTGGCGTACTGGTTGGTCCAGTACGCGTGGTCCACTTCCGCCGTCAGCTCTCGCACTCTGGCCAGGCGGGTCTTGAGGAATCCGCCGGTGGCGTCCCGAGCGGTGACTTTCTCCACCCGGGCGCACAGCCGGTGCAGCTGAGCCTCGGTGGCCTCGTTGCAATTGGGGTCGATGACCGGAACGAAGGGCACACCCACCATGCGGCAGTAGAACGCCAGCGAAATGGCGAAGTTGCCGGACGACGACTCGATCACCGTGGTGCCCTGGGTGATCTCCCCACGGGTGATCGCCTGTTCCAGGATCCACAGCGCTGAGCGGTCCTTGGCGCTGCCGGTCGGATTGCAGAACTCAAGCTTGGCGACGATGTCCAGGTCACCGCCCACTAGAGGCACCAGCGGAGTCCCCGCGAGACTGCGACGGAGATGCGTGATGCGGTCGACCAACGACTGACTGACCCGCCTCTGAGACATGTCGATGACGGTGCCACGGACAGCCGCAGGACTGCTCAAGCGCCACTCAAACGTCGCTTCACACCGGGACGAGACCCACCCGCCCGCCACTGCCCGGGCCGCCGTGCACGATCTCTGTCCGCTTCGGCGCCGCTCAGTTCCCCGCTGCCCCGGCGCGCAGTCCGTCCATGACGAGGTCCAGGAGGCGGGTGGCGCGTGGTTGCCAGTCGGTGTGGGGGTCGAGTTGCCACAGGCCGGAGATGGCGAGCATGAAATCGCCCGCTGTCACACCCGGGCGGATGGTGCCGGCCTCCTCGTTGGTCCTCAGCAGGAGTGTGGCGGCCTCGGTCACGGGATTGTGGGCCGGCCGGGCTGGGCCGTTGGGTCCGCTGACGGCCTTGCGCATCGCCTCGGCCAGGCCCGCCTTGGTCATGGCGTAGCGCGCGAGGCGGTCCATCCACATGCGCAGGGCCACGTCCGGGGCATGGGCCCGGAGGAGCGGAGCGGCGGCGTCGGCGACCTGCTGCATCTCGTGGCGGTAGACCTCGAGGACGAGGGCCTCGCGGTTCGGGAAGTTGCGGTAGAACGTGCCCTGCCCCACGCCCGCCTTCTTCGCGATGGTGCTGAGCGGGGCGTCGGCCGAACGGGTCAGCTCGGCCAGGGCGACCTCCAGGATGCGTTCGCGATTCCGTTGCGCGTCGGAGCGCAGGGGGGTGTCCGAGCGCGGCGCGTCGTTGTCGTCCCGCTTGTGCTGCACTCGTCCTCCTTCCGGGATCGCGGCAGGCCGCCCTTGCTAAGCGGACAGCTGTCCGCTAGGTTCGTGGGTAAGCGGACAGCTGTCCGCTTGGGCCCATCGTAGCGGCAGCCGCGGCCCCTGGGGATGGCCGGAACCGATCGCCCACCCGCATTGTCGCGCACCGCGCAGCCGCGGGCCCACGCACTCCCCGCCCACCCCCCTGTCCTCTCCGTACAGCGCCATCTCCGTGCGAACTCCCTGCCGGTTTCGCCCGTCCGACTTCGACGCGCCCACCCGCGAAAGAAGGCTGATCATGGCCGCAGTTTCCGCCCCTTCGACGTACAGCGCCATCACCCTGACCGTCAACGGCGAGCAGTACTCCCTGCCCGTCGACCACCGCACCACACTGCTCGACGCACTGCGCGAGCACCTCGATCTGACCGGCACCAAGAAGGGCTGCGACCAGGGACAGTGCGGAGCCTGCACGGTGCTGCTCGACGGGCGACGCGCCGTGTCCTGTCTGCAGCTCGCGGTCGCCGCCGAGGGGCGCTCGGTCACCACCATCGAAGGCGTGGCCGACGGCGACCAACTGCACCCGGTGCAGCAGGCGTTCCTCGACCTCGACGGCTACCAGTGCGGCTACTGCACACCGGGGCAGATCTGTTCGGCCATCGCGGTGATCGAGGAACACGCGGCGGGCTGGCCGAGCGCGGCCACCACCGACGTACGGCCGGAAACAGGGCCTCCACCCCTCACCCCCGACGAGATCCGGGAGCGCATGAGCGGCAACCTGTGCCGCTGCGGAGCCTACGTCTCCATCGTCCAGGCGGTCGCCGAGGCCGCTCAAGCGACGCAGACGCAGACGCAGGGACTGGGGCAAAGGCAGGCGGACGAGGCCAAGGAGGCAGCGGCATGAGGGAGTTCGGCTATGAAAGGGCGTCCGACGTCACCGGCGCCGTCGCCCTGCTCGGTGCCGACCCCGACGCCCGATTCCTCGGCGGCGGCACCAACCTCGTCGACCTGATGAAGACCGGCGTCGAGCGGCCCTCCCGGCTCGTCGACGTACGCGAACTGCCCCTGGACCGGATCCGGTTGACGCAGGACGGCGGCCTGCGCATCGGCGCGACCGTCACCAACAGCGACCTCGCCGCGCACCCCGAAGTCCGCCGCCACTACCCGGCGTTGAGCCAGGCGGTGCTGGCCGGTGCCTCCGGGCAGCTGCGCAACATGGCCACGGTCGGCGGCAACCTGCTCCAGCGCACCCGCTGCGGCTACTTCGCCGACGTCACCAAGCCGTGCAACAAGCGTGCGCCCGGCAGCGGTTGCCCCGCGGTCCTGGGCGAGCACCACAACCACGCGATCCTCGGCGCCTCCGCGCACTGCGTGGCCACGCACCCCTCGGACATGGGCGTGGCACTGACGGCCTTCGACGCGGTCGTATCGTACGAAACGCCCGACGGGCCCGGCGAGTTGCCGCTCGCCGAGTTCTATCTGCCCGTGGGCGACACCCCGCACCGGGAGACGGTCCTGCCGCCGGGCGCGCTGATCACCGGTGTCACGCTGCCGCCCGCCCCGGTCGCCGCCCACTCCCGCTACCGCAAGGTGCGCGAGCGCGCCTCCTACGCCTTCGCGATCGGCTCGATCGCCGCCGCCCTCGACGTCCACGACGGCGTCGTACGCGAGGTGCGCCTGGCCTTCGGGGCGGTCGCCTCCCGGCCGTGGCGGGCCCGAACCGCCGAACGCGCCCTGACCGGGGCGCCGGCCGACGCCGAGACCTTCGCCGCCGCCGCGGACGCCGAACTGGCCGCCGCCGAGCCGCTGGCCGACAACGGATACAAGGTGACCCTGATGCGCAACCTCGTGGTGGCCGTCCTGACCGAACTCGCCGAGGAGGCCGCCCGATGACCACCGCCGCCACCACCGGACGTACGACCGCGAAGGGCGCCGTCGGCACCGCGCACACCCGGGTCGAGGGCCGCGACAAGGTCACCGGAGCAGCCCGCTACGCGGGCGAGATCCCCTTCGCCGAACTGGCCCACGGCTGGCTGGCGTTGTCCACCGTCGCCCGCGGCCGTATCCGCGCGGTGGAGACCGACCCGGTCCTCGCCATGCCCGGCGTCATCACCGTCCTGCACCACGGCAACGCCCCGCGTGTCGACGCCGACTACATCGGCCTCCTGGGCACCCCGCCGGACCCGACCACGGCCGTCTTCCAGCGCGACCAAGTGCCCTATCTGGGCTGGCCGGTGGCGCTGGTCGTCGCCGAGACCTCCGAGCAGGCCAGGGAGGCGGCCGAGGCGCTCGTGGTGAGGTACGAGGAGGAGCCGCACGACGTCACGTTCCGGAGCGAGCACCCGGACGCGTATCCCGTGGACGCCCATATGCCGGCGGTGGTGGAGAAGGGTGACCTGGAGGCCCAACTCACCGCGTCCGCCGTCGTCGTGGACGTGGAGTACACCACCCCGGAAGAACACCACAACCCGATGGAGCCGCACGCGGCGACGGCCCGGTGGGAGGGCGGACGGCTCGAAGTCGTCGACTCCAACCAGGGCACCCTGTGGGTCGCCGCCGAACTCGCCAGTCTCTTCTCGCTCGACCCGGCCTCGGTCCGGGTGCGCTCCGAACACGTCGGCGGCGGCTTCGGCAGCAAGGGCGTGCGCGCCCACCAGGTGGCGGCCGTGATGGCCGCGACCGTTCTGCAGCGCCCCGTACGCGTCGTCATGACGCGCCGTCAGATGTTCTCGCTGGCCGGCTACCGCAGCCCCACGGCCCAACGCGTCCGGCTCGGCGCCGACGCGGACGGCAGGCTGCGTGCGCTGGAACACCGCTCCCTGAGCCTCACCTCGACCGTGCACGAGTTCATCGAGCCGAGCGCCGGTGTGGCACGGACGATGTACGACGCCGACGCCCACCACACCAGCAACCAGGTCGTACGGCTGGACGTACCGACGCCGACCTGGATGCGCGCGCCGGGCGAGGCGCCGGGCTCCTTCGCCCTGGAGGCCGCCCTCGACGAACTCGCCGAGAAGTGCGGCATCGACCCGATCGAGCTGCGCGCCCGCAACGAGCCCGAGCGGGGCCCCATCTCAGGGCTGCCGTTCAGCGGACGCAACCTGCTCGCCTGCTTCCGGGAAGGGGCCGACAGGTTCGGCTGGGCGGACCGGGACCCGCGTCCGGGCCTTCGCCGGGAGGGACGATGGCTGCTCGGCACCGGCACGGCGGCCGCCTCCTTCCCCGCGGGGGCGGCACCCTCCACGGCCGCGGTGACGGCGGAGGCGGACGGCACCTTCACCGTACGGATCAACGCGACGGACATCGGGACCGGCGCACGGACCGCCCTCACCCTGATCGCCGCCGACGCGCTGGAGGTGCCGACGGACCGGGTCCGGGTGCACATCGGGGACAGCGACCTCGGGATGGCGTTCATCGCCGGCGGTTCGATGGGCACCCGCTCCTGGGCCTGGGCGGTCACGGCCGCGGCCGGTGAACTGCGCGAGCGGCTCGTACCCGGGATCACTCTGCCCCCGGAGGGGATCACCGCACGGTCGGACACCACCGCGGCCATCGGCGCCCTCGCACAGAAGGAGCGGCACTCCTTCGGCGCACAGTTCGCGGAGGTCGCCGTGGAGCCCGCCACCGGCGAGGTCCGCGTGCGCCGCATGCTCGGCGTCTTCGCGGCGGGCCGGATCGTCAACCCGCTCACCGCACGCAACCAGTTCGTGGGCGGCATGACCTGGGGCATCTCCATGGCCCTGCACGAGGAGGCGGTCCGCGACCGGGCCACGGGCGGCCACTACGGCGCCGACCTCGCGGGCTACCACGTCGCCACGCACGCCGACGTACCGCACATCGAGGCGGACTGGATCGACGACCCCGACCCGGACGACCCGGTCGGCATCAAGGGCATCGGCGAGATCGGCATCGTGGGCGCCGCGGCGGCGATCGCCAACGCGGTCTGGCACGCGACCGGCGTACGCCACCGCAGCCTGCCGATCCGCCCCGACCGCGTCCTCGGGGCAGGCCCGCATGCTTGATGTCGCCGCCGAGCTGCACCGGTGGGCGGAGGAGGGCCGGGACTTCGCCGTCGCCACCGTCGTGGCGGTCGGCGGCAGCGCACCGCGCGGTCCCGGCGCCGCCCTCGCCGTCGACAGCACGGGCACGGTCATCGGCTCGGTCTCCGGCGGCTGTGTGGAGGGCGCGGTCTACGACCTGTGCGTCCAGGCGCTGGAGGACGGCGAGAGCGTCCTCGAACGATTCGGCTACAGCGACGAGGACGCCTTCGCGGTCGGGCTGACCTGCGGCGGCGTCCTCGACATCCTGGTCACCCCGGTGCGTGCGGCGGCGCCCGCCCGCCCGGTGCTGCGTGCGGCGCTGACGGCCGCCGCACGCAGCGAACCGGCGGCCCTCGTCCGGGTCGCCGGGGGCCCGGCCCAACTCCTCGGCACGGCCCTGCTCGTACGGCCCGACGGAACGTACGAGGGCGGGCTCGGCGGCCACCCGGAGCTGGACCGTACGGCGGCGGCCGAGGCCCGGGCCCTGCTGGACGCCGGCCGCACCGGCACGGTCGACCTCTCCGAGGACGGCTCGCACTGCCCCGGCGGCCTCACCCTGCTCGTCGAGTCGAACGTGCCGCCGCCCCGCATGATCGTCTTCGGTGCGATCGACTTCGCGTCGGCGCTGGTCCGCGTCGGCAAGTTCCTCGGCTACGACGTGACCGTGTGCGACGCCCGCCCCGTCTTCGCCACCCGGGCCCGCTTCCCCGAGGCCGACGACATCGTCGTCGACTGGCCCCACCGCTACCTCCGCAGCACCACCACCGACGCGCGCACCGTCCTGTGCGTCCTCACCCACGACGCCAAGTTCGACGTACCTCTCCTGCAGACGGCCCTACGGCTGCCGGTCGCCTTCGTCGGGGCGATGGGCTCCCGCCGCACCCACGAGGACCGCAACCGCCGACTCCGCGAAGTTGGCGTTACAGCACGGGAGTTGACCCGTCTGCACTCCCCGATCGGCCTCGACCTCGGCGCCCGCACACCGGAGGAGACCGCCCTGTCCATCGCGGCGGAGATCGTCGCGGCACGGCAGGGCGGGACGGGGGTGTCGTTGAGCGGGGCGCACACACCGATTCACCGGGACCGGCGGGAGGCTTCGGCGGTCGCCTGACGAACGTCAGGAGGCCGGCGGAAGCTGCCCCGGCACAGGTGTGGGAGCGGCGGGGAGCGCGTTGCGGTACGGCCGGGCGTGGTCCTCGCAGAGCCAGAGCGTGTCGCCCTCGGGCGTGAGGATCTTGTTCAGGCCGCCCCAGCGCCCGTGCGGGTCGAGTTGTTCGAGGAGGGCGCGCATCGCACGGAACTCCGCGTCCCACTGCGCCTTCACCAGGGTGTTCATGGAGGCGATGTCGGCCGGGTCGTCCTGTTCCGCGAGTTCGGACGTCGTGTCGAGGAGTGCCTTCATCAGCTTGATGTCGTCCTTGAGGACCTTGTCGAGATCGTCGGAGGCGACCCCGATGACACCCCCGACCACCGGGACGGCGTAACGCAGGATCTTGAACAGGCCCCGGGCGTACGGCAGGAGCGTCGTCTCCAGCTGTGACGTCGCCCGGACCTCGTAGGGCTCGTGACCGGGCGCCGGATGCCACTGGCCCGGGGCCTCGCAGTACAGCCGCAGCTGGAAGCAGGAGCCGCGGACCATGCCCAGGGCCCGGCGCCGTGTCACGCGGGAGACCGACACGACGCTCGGGCAGGTCACCTGCTGGGACGTCTGGTGACCGCGCCAGGCAGCGAGCGCGGCCCGCTGCTGCTCCGCGGCGATGGAGGCCTGCTTGGCCTCCATCTGCTCAAGGGCGCGCAGCAGGCCGTCATGCTGTGCGTCCCGGTCCTGCCGCTGGCGCTCGACGACGTCTGTCATGCGCCGTACCTCGTCCCTTGTCTGCGTGAGCAGCTCCTCGGACCGCCGGGCCTCCGGGGGCTCGATGCCCTGCATCAACTGCCTCACGTTGTGGTCTCTGATCTCGACCGGGCACTCCGCCTCCTCCCGTGGGGGCGTCCGTGCCAGGCGGGCCTTGAGCTGATCGTGCGGGAACTCGTGCGTGCACTCCGAGCCGTCGGGCAGTCTTCCCGGGCAGGGCACCGAACGGTTGATCTCAAGGCCGGGATAGCGGCGCAGCGTCTGCTCGAAGCCGTCCTTGAGGATCGCGAGGAAGTCCTGCGGATAAGGCCCGCGGACGCGTAGCTCGGCCGTCTTCGCGATGCGGTCGACCGTCACGAGCGCGGTGTGCTCGCCGTCCGGGTGGCGCAGCAGCGCCCCGCTGCGCCAGTGGAGCCCGGCGGTGAAACGGTGTTCGCGGGCGATGAACCAGGTCGGGATGCCCGGAGGAACCGTGTGCAGCCGGTAGCGCAGCCGCAGTTCGCGGTGCGCGGACTCCGTGGCCGCCCAGTCCTCCTGGTACGCGGGCGGATCCCAGGGCAGCAGCTCGACGACGATGCTGCTGGTGCCGTCATCCGTGCGGTAGGACAGGTCGAAGCGCTCCATCAGGGCCACGAAGTGCCGGCGCAGATCCGTGCTGAGGTCGTGCCACAGCTCGCTCTGATGCGCCTTGGTGAACAGTGCGTCCTTCTGCCGCACCGCCGGTGCGTCCAGAACCCTGCTGATGTAGTCGGTCACCCACTGCGGACGCAGTACCACCATGTCGCCCAGCTCCGGGTCGTCGCTGTAGGCCAGGACGTCACCCAGGCTGTGCAGGGCTTGTGTCAGGCCGCGCTGATGGCCGGGGTCCGTGACGCCGTGTTCGGCCAGAAGGGCGGCCATTCCTTGTGGATCGACATGGTTGCGGGAGTCGGTCCGGAGCGCTTCGGTGGCATTCAGCCAGGCCTCCGGCCAGACCACACCCATGAGGGGCAGCCGGGAGGCCTGCTCGGCGATGCGGTCCCTGACTTCACCGATGCCCTGCCGCGTCTCGTTGTCGGCCTCCATGCTGGCGACGATCATGCCGGGATACGCCGCGTGCAGGTCTGCCAAGGGGAGGTCGGCGGGGCGCGGCCCGAGATGGGTGGCGACCAGGATGACGGGGGCACGCGGAGCCCTCGCTTTGATCATGTCCAGCCAGTAGTACAGCTTCGTGGACTCCCAGCCGA
Organism: Streptomyces sp. NPDC005485; assembly: GCF_040606085.1. NCBI lineage: Bacteria > Bacillati > Actinomycetota > Actinomycetes > Kitasatosporales > Streptomycetaceae > Streptomyces > Streptomyces sp. NPDC005485. Next base: position 61,474 of record NZ_JBEXDZ010000025.1, read on the forward strand.
TCTGCGCGTCCCAGACGAGGACGAACAGCGAGCGGTCGGTGAGAAAGAACTGGTGCGTGGCGTGGTAGATCTCCTGGCCGCCGAAGTCCCAGGTGGACAGCCGCATGACGACATCGCGCTGTGGGTGAGGGTGCGGGAGGTCGAGGTTGATGACGTTCAGACCGTGCGTGCTGCTCTCATTGCTTTCGAAGGGTTCGTCCAGAAGCGACTTGATGAGGGACGTCTTTCCTGCGCGGCCTTCGCCCACGAAGACGACCTTTGAGGACCACTGGCGCGTTGTCCGGCTGGTGGACCGTTCGCGGAGGAAGGCGAGCAGGGTCGCCGTGCCTGCGGCCACGACCTCTGGTGGCAGGGTGGTGAGTTCGTTTCCGTCGAGTTCGACGACATCAAGACTGGCGAGATCGCCGAACGAGTCGGGCAGGCCGACCAGTCGGTTGTCCCTGAGCCCGAGGCGGTTGAGGTTGGTGCAGTTGCCGAATGAGTCCGGGAGGAGGGTCAGGGCGCTGCCGGACAGTTCGAGACGTTCGAGACTGGTGAGGTTGCCGAACGAGGTCGGCAGCTCGGTCAGTCTGTTGCCGTTGAGGAAGAGATCGGTGAGTTGGGTGAGGTTTCCGATCGACTCCGGAAGCTTGGTCAATCCACACATGTTGAGCTCGAGCTGCCTCAGATTTCTGAGGTTTCCTATCCACAGGGGCAGCTCCGTCAACTCGTTCAGCATGAGGTTGAGGTGAGTGAGGTTGGTGAGACTCCCGAGCCAATCCGGCAGCGCGGTGAGGCTGTTGGCGCTCAAGTCGAGCTGCCTGAGGTGAGTCAGCTCGGCCAGCTCGCCCGGAACCTCGGTGAGTTCAAAGACTCCGAGATCGAGCTCGTCCGCGTCTCGTGCCGCGGCGATCCGTCGCTGTACTTGTTCCTCGTCACCGAGTGCCATGTTCCCCGCCGTACCCTCGCCGACACCGTGTGCAGGAAGTCTGGACGACCCGGTCATCGCAGACAACGCCTGGGCTGCGCCATGTTCCTGACTGAGCGTCACCAAGTATCGACGAACGACCGCCGCTCGCCAGACGGCCCTTCACCCCCCTCCAACGCCCGCAGAATCCATCCCCGAGACTCCGCCGGATCAATCACCGCATCGATCTCCAGCGCAGCCGCCGCATTGACCGCCTTGCCGTGCTCGTACAGCTCGGCCACCCGGGCCTCGAAGGCACGCGCGCGTTCGTCCGCGTCCGCGATGGCCTCCAACTCCCGGCGATAGCCCAGCCGCACCGCACCCTCCAGGCCCATGCCGCCGAACTCTCCGCTGGGCCAGGCCGCGGTGGCCGCGGGAGCGCGGGTGGAGCCGCCCATCATGGCCATGGCGCCGAGGCCGTACGCCTTTCTCAGGACGAGGCTGACGAGCGGCACACGCAGGTTCGCGCCGGTGACGAAGAGGCGGGCGAAGTGCCGGACGGTGGCGGTGCGTTCGGCGTCCGGGCCCACCATGAAGCCCGGGGTGTCGCAGAGGGAGACGACCGGGAGGCCGAAGGCGTCGCAGAGTTGCAGGAAGCGGGCCGTCTTGTCGGCCGCGTCACGGTCGATCGCACCGCCCAGGTGGGCCGGATTGCTGGCGATCAGCCCCAGCGGACGTCCCTCGACGCGGACGAGGCAGGTCAGGATGCCGACCCCGAACGAAGGGCGCAGCTCCAGGACCGAGCCGAGGTCCGCCAGCGTCGCGACGGCCGCCCGCATGTCGTAGGCGCGCCGCCGGTTCTCCGGCACGGCATGGCGCAGCAGCCGCTGGTCCGGCTCCTCCCAACTTCCCTGTGCACCCTGGAAATATGAGAGGTACTGCCGTGCCACCCGTACGGCCTCCGCCTCGTCCTGGACGGCGATGTCCACGACACCGTTGGGGACCTGGACCGACAGGGGGCCGACCTCCTCGGGCCGGTACACGCCGAGTCCACCGCCCTCGATCATCGCGGGGCCGCCCATGCCGATCGTGGCCTCGGGCGTCGCGATGACCACGTCGCAGCAGCCCAGCAGGGCGGCGTTGCCCGCGAAGCAGCGTCCCGAGGCGATGCCGACGAGCGGGACCAGTCCGCTGAGGCGGCCCATCCGGTGGAAGGTGGTCACGTCCAGGCCGGCGACGGAGGTCGTGTCCGTGTCGCCCGGTCGACCGCCCCCTCCCTCCGCGAACAGCACCACGGGCAGCCGCCGTTGCTCGGCGAGCTCCAGCATCCGGTCGGTCTTGCGGTGGTTCTGCAGCCCCTGAGTACCTGCGAGGACCGTGTAGTCGTACGACATCGCCACGCACGGCGCGCCGTTGACGTGCCCCGTGCCCGTGACCATGCCGTCGGCGGGGGTGGAGCGGATCAGGTCGTCGAGGGAGCGGCGTCGGCGCTGCGCGGCGATCGCCAGCGCCCCGAACTCGGTGAACGTCCCCTCGTCGCACAGGTCGTGGATGTTCTCGCGTGCGGTCCGGCGGCCGGTCGAGTGCCGTTTCGCGACGGCTTCGGGGCGGTTCTCGTCGAGGCCGAAGGCGTGACGGCGCACCGCCTCGGCCAGGTCGGGCCGTACGACGTCCGGATCCGGTGTGCCTTCGATCCCGGCCTCTTCGCCCGGGCCGCCCCCTTCGTCCAGCGCCATCAAGGGACGGCCTTCGACGACCGTTTCCCCGACGCGCGTGTGCACGGCGCGGACGACTCCGGAGCCCGGAGCGCTGACGACGTGCTCCATCTTCATCGCTTCGAGGACCAGCAACTGCTGCCCGGAGCGCACGGGTTGGCCCACCACCACGTCGACCGAGACGACCGTGCCGCTCATGGGCGCGCCCACCGAGCCCCCGGGGGACACCGGCGAGACGTCCGCCTCCACCGGCAGCAGCTCGGGCAGATGCGTCTCCACGAAGCCGGTGTGGCTCCAGAAGCGTGGCTGCTCAAGAAGCGCCCGCAGCAGGGGAATGCCGGTCCGTACGCCCTCGATCCCGAACTCGCCGAGCGCTGTGCGAGCCCGCGCGCAGGCGGCCTCGAAGCCGTTAGGCGCATGGACGACGACCTTGGCGAGCAGTGAGTCGTAGCGGACGCCGAGGTCCGCGCCGGAGCGCGCGGCGGTGTCCACGCGCACACCGGGACCCGTCGGTACGTCGAACCGCGTCAGCCGCCCGGCCGACGGCCGCACGGACCCGTCGGCCGAGGTCACCTCGGCGTTCACGCGCGCCTGGACGGCGCAGCCACGTGGCGACGGCGGCGGTCCCGAGAGCCCGACGTCCGCCAGCGTCTCGCCCGCCGCCAGGCGCAGTTGTACGGCGACCAGGTCGACGCCGGTCACCGCCTCCGTGACCGTGTGCTCGACCTGGAGGCGTGGATTGGCCTCGATGAAGTGGAACTCCTCGCCCCTGACCAGGAATTCGAAGGTGCCGAGCCCCGTGTACCGGGTGGCGCGGGCCATGCGCAGGGCGCTGGAGAGGAGCTTCTGCCTTGTGGAGTCGGCCAGTTCGGGCGCGGGTGCTATCTCGATCAGCTTCTGGTGGCGACGCTGGGCGCTGCAGTCCCGCTCCCAGAGATGGGTGACGGCGCCGGTGGCGTCACCGAGGATCTGCACCTCGATGTGCCGGGCACCCTCCACCAAGCGTTCCACGTACAACTCGCCGCGTCCGAACCCCTGTTGGGCTTCCGCTCGGCAGCGCTCCCAGGCCTCGTCGAGTTGTCCGGTCGTACGGACGACCCGCATGCCGCGCCCGCCGCCTCCGCCGACCGCCTTGATCATCACGGCCCCGCCGGAGAGGAACTCCCGTGCGTCGTCGAGCGAGGTGGCCCCTTCCGTCCCCGCGAGGACGGGCACCCCGAGCTCCTTCGCGAGCGTGCGGGCACGGGACTTGTCGCCGAAGAGATCCAGGACCTCGGGGGAGGGGCCCACGAAGGTGATCCCGGCGGCCCCGCAGCTTCGCGCGAACGCGGCGTTCTCGCTGAGGAACCCGTACCCGGGGTGGAGGAAGGCGCAGCCGGTCGCGCGTGCGACGTCCAGGACCGCGTCCGCGTCGAGGTAGTCCTTCAACGGCACGGCCTCGTCGGCCCGTCGGGCGTGCGCGTCGTCATCTTCCGCGTACACCGCGACCGTGCGCAGCCCTGCCTCGGAGGCGGCACGCAGGACTCGTACGGCGATCTCCCCGCGGTTGGCGACGAGTACGGCGGCAGCGCCCATGAACCCCTCCGGAAAGGCCGTGGCCGGGTCGGCCCCGCCATGCTCATGGACAGTGACACCAACGTCAACAGGCTCCCTGCCTGGCGGGGAGCCCTGGCCGACGGCGTCCTCCGGAAGCCGAGCCCCATTGCCGCGAGGAGATCAGGAGGCGGGCGCAGGGTTCGCGAGCCAGTCGTACGCCGCACGCGCCGTGAACGCCCTCTGGCCGCCGCGCAGCAGCAGCTCGGCCGTCGCGAAGGCGGGGGCGTCGGCCTGCGCGGCGACGTACGGGATGGCGATGCAGCGCATTCCGGCCGCGTACGCGGCGGCCGCGCCCGGGGCGGCGTCCTCCAGGACGACGCAGTCGGCAGGGGCGGCGCCCAGACGGCGGGCCGCCTCCAGGAAGACATCCGGAGCGGGTTTGCCGTGCGCGACCTCGTCGGCCGAGACCGTGGTGCTGAGCCAGGCGCTCAGGCCCGTGCCCGTCAGGATCGCCTCGATCGCTTCGGGTGACGAGCCGGAGGCCACGGCCATGGGGACACCCTCGCCGGCCAGCAGCTCCACGAACTTGCGCATCTGCGGGTACACGGGCGTGGAGGTGCGGGCGAGCGCCAGATAGCGGTGGTTAAGCTCGGCGAGGAGGTTGCTCTGTGGCGCCGCGATCCCGTAGCGCGCCTTCCAGATCCCGAGCGTCTCCCAGGTGCCGATTCCCACGTACTGCTCGTTGTCGCGCCAGGTGTAGCCGGGGAAGCCGTGGTGGGTGAGCAGCTCGCGCGATGCCTCGTAGTAGTTCGGCTCGCTGTCCACGAGTGTTCCGTCGAGATCGAAGATGACCGAGATACCGCCGAGAATGCTCATGACCTCCAGGATGCCCACGTCCGGCGCCCCGTGGCGCGGGGTCAGCCGCGCGCCGCGCGCCCGATCGACTCCACCAGCGGCAGCAACCGGTGCGGGACGCGTTCGCGCAGGGCCACCTCGGTGCGGGTGCGCACGACGCCCGGGAGGCTGATCAGCGCCTGGATGACGTCCTCCAGGTGTCCGTTGTCCCGCGCCGCGACCCGGGTCAGCAGATCACCGCCTCCGGTGATCGAGAAGACCTCGATGATCTCCGGCACGGCGGCCAGCGCGTCGCTCACGTCGTCGAGATGGCCCTGCGTGACCTCGATGTGCACGAAGGCCAGCACCGGGTGACCGAGCGCCGCGGGGGACAGGGTGGGGCCCGTGCCGGTGATCACCCCGTCGCGCTCCAGGCGGTCGAGACGGGCCTGGAGTGTGCCGCGCGCGATGCCCAGGACGCGGGCGTACTCGCGCACGCTGGTGCGCGGCTGTTCCAGCAGGAGCCGCAGGATGCGGGTGTCGAGTCCGTCCACGGCCATGGTCCGTTGGCCTCCCTGCGGTCAGAAGTTATTGAGATTTACTGTACCAATGGCTCAGCTCAATCCGATCGAGTTGAGCCACTGCCCCACTCCTGTTTACCTTGTGCGTATTGATGGCGCCGCGCAGCGCAGGACGGCAACGAAGCCGGATTCCGTGCCCGCGGCGCCATTCCCATGTCCTGCACCCGGACGCCACGTCCTGGCCCAGGACTCCCGTGCCCTGAACGGGCACACCCATGTCCTGAACCGGGACGGACGACGTAGCGAAGTGGGGGCGGGCCGCCGAAGGTGAAGAAGATGTTCATGGCGCCGGATCCGGGACTGGTCCGACTGCGGGTCTCGCTGCGGGCCGTGCTCGGCATCGGCCTCGCGGTGACGGTCTCGGAGCTGGCCGGGTTCTCCCTGTCCGCCTCGATCACGGGCGGGCTCGCCGCGCTCCTCGCGCTGTTCACCGTCGGTGATCCGACGGTGCGCCGCCAGGCAGGCACCACCGCGCTGCTGCCCGTCGTCGGTCTCCCCGTCCTCGCGCTCGCGACCGCGCTGCACGGGGCCCCGGCGCTGCGCGACGCGATCTGGCTCGCGGTGATCTTCTGCGGGGTGTACGCCCGCCGCTGGGGGCCGCGCGGCCACGCGCTCGGCATCTTCGCGTTCATGATGTTCTTCACCACGCAGTTCCTGCACGCCGTCCCCGGGCAGCTGCCGGAGCTGTCCGCGGCGGTAGCGCTGTCCCTGGCCGTCGCCTCGGCCGTGCGCTTCGGCGCGTGGTGCGTCGAGCGGCGCACCCCCCTCCCCGCGCCGCCCGCCCCGCTCGCCGGGCGCGGCCTCGCCCGGCCGGTCACGCGCCAGGCCTTCCAGGCGACCGCCGCCTGCGCCTTCGCGATCGCCGCCGGCCAGGTGCTGTCCCACGAACGCTGGTACTGGGCTGTCTGCGCCGCCTGGTGGATCTTCGTCAACACCACCTCGCGGGGCGAGACCCTCGTCCGCGGCTTCCGGCGCGTCCTCGGAACGGTCACCGGCATCGCGGCCGGCCTCCTGATCGCCGTACCGCTGCACGGCGCTCCGGCGCCCACCGCCGTGCTCGTCGCCGTCTGCGTCTTCGGCATCTTCTACACGGCGGCGCTGTCGTACAGCTGGATGATGTTCTTCGTCACCGTCATGGCGGGCCTGCTCTACGGCCTGCTCGGCGTACTCCACCCCGGCCTCCTCGTGCTGCGCCTCGCCGAGACCGGCGTCGGCGCGCTCGGGGCCGCGCTCGCCGTCGCGCTCGTCCTGCCGATCACCACGCACGCGGTCACCGACCAGTGGGTGCACCGGGCGCTGTACGCGGTGCACGGCTGCACCGCGGCGGCCGCCGCACGGCTCGCGGGCGACGCCACGGCCGACCCTGCGCCGCGCGCGGCCGAGCTCGAAGCACTTCTGGGGCGTGTACGGATGGCGGTCGCGCCCCTGGTGCACCCGCTCCACCCGATCCGGGCACGCAAGACCCGCGCCCGGCAGGTCCTCGCCCTGCTCGACGACTGCGCCCGTGAGGTACGAGGTCTCGCGGCGGTCGCAGCCGACCCGGACGCCTCCCACGACGCACGCCTCACGGCCGCCTGCAGGCGCGTGGAGGCGGCTGTGGAGACGCTGGTCGGGGCGGTACCGGAACGCGCCGCGACAGCGCACGCGGGCGCGCCCGGCCACCACCCGGGCGCCGAGCAGGCTCTCGCCCATCTGCACGGCCTGGAGCGGGCGCTCGCGGCCCTCGCCACGCCCCTGCGCGGCTCCCGCCGCTCCCCGCTCCTCGGCGCCTGACGCCGGGGTATGTGCGAGACGGTGGAGCGCACGCCCGCGTACGTCCAGCACACGCAGGCATACGCGCGCGCCGACGGTGCCGACATGGTCTAGACCGCTGGCCCTCGACTGCTACCGTCGCCCCGGACAGCGCAGGACGGAGAGGGGACGGCAGTGGCAGAGGGCAGACGGCAACCACGGGCGTTCATCGGCTCGTTCACGGCGGCGGGGGGCCCGGGCGTCCTCACCGCGGCCGTGGACCGGAACGACGGCGCGCTGACCGTGCTCAGCGCGACGGACGGCATCCCCGACCCCTCGTACCTCGCCCTGTCGCCCGCCAAGGACATGCTGTACGCGGTCAGCGAGACCGCCGACGGAGCGGTGGCCGCGTACCGCGTCACCGGAGACAAGGCCGAGCTGGCCGCACCGCCGGTGCCGGTGGGCGGGAGCGGTCCGACGCACCTCAGCGTGCACGCGGGGCACGTCCTGACGGCCAACTACGGTTCCGGCAGCGTCACGGCCGTCCCCCTCCGCGACGACGGCACCCTCTCCGATGCGCCCTCCAGCGTGCTGCGGCACACCGGCTCGGGCCCGCACACCCCACGCCAGCACGGCCCGCACGCACACCAGGTGCAGCCCGACCCCAGCGGCCGGTGGGCGGTGAGCGTCGACCTCGGCACGGACTCCGTGAGGGTGTGCACCCTGGACGGCGGAACGCTCACGCTGCACCGCGAGTTCGCGCTGCGTCCCGGCTCAGGGCCCCGTCACCTGGCGTTCCACCCGCGCGGCGAACACGCGTACGTACTCAATGAACTCGCACCGACCGTGACCGCCTGCCGCTGGGACGCCGCCGAGGGCACCCTGCGGCCGGTCGGCGAGACGCCGGTGCTGTCGGGTGTCCCGGACGGCGACGCCTACCCGTCGGGCATCGTCGTCTCGCCCGACGGCCGTTTCGTGTGGACCGCCACCCGCGGCCAGGACGTACTGTCCGTGCTCACCCCCGACGCCGTGGGCGAGGGGCTGCGGCTGGTCGCCACGGTGCCCTGCGGCGGCCACTGGCCGCGTGCCCTGGCCATCGACCCCTCCGGGCGCTTCCTGTACTCGGCCAACGAGCGCTCCGGCGACGTGACCTGGTTCCTGGTCGACCCGGACACCGGGGTACCGCGCCTCGGCGGCTCGGTGGAGGCTCCGGCGGCATCCTGCGTGGTCTTCGGCTGACCAGCCGCCCGCGTACGGCAGAAGGGCCCGCTCCTACGAGAGGAGCGGGCCCTTCGACGTGCGGCGATCCCGGACTCAGCGAGCCGGCGTGCCCTGCGCCTGCTGCGGGGTGATGCCCAGCACGGTCGTGTACTTGGCCAGCGCGAGCTTGCCGATCGCCGGGTACGGGCCGAGCGCCTCGGCGGCGGAGCAGCCCGCCTCCTTGGCGGCCGCGTCCAGCAGCCCCGCCTCGATCTCCGGGCCGATCAGGTACGGCGCGAGCGCCAGGTTCTGGGAACCCGAGGCGCGCAGCTGCTCGGCGGTGGCCGCGATCGAGCCCTCCTCGTCGAGAGCGGCCGCCATCACCGGCACGGCGAGGCGCGCGGCGAGCAGCATGCCGGTGATCCCGGCCGCCTGCACGGCCTCCTCGCCGCCCACGGAGGCGAGGATGATGCCGTCCGCGGCGGTCGCCACGGTGAACAGCCGGGCGCGGTCGGCGCGCGCGAGACCCGCCTCGGACAGCCGAACGTGCAGCGCCTCGGCGAGCAGCGGGTGCGGACCGAGGACATCGGCGAGGTCGGCGGCGACACGACTCTCCATGACGGCCTGGCGCAGACGGCGCAGCAGCGCGTTGTCCGGACCGGCCAGCAGCGGCACGACGACGGCGACGGGGCCGTCGGGCTCGGCGGCGTCCACACCGGCGGCGCGGGCCTGCTCGTATCGCGCCACACGCTCCTGGGCGGCGCGCGCGAGCACGGACTGCAGCGTGGGGAACTCGGTGTCGTCCCCGTCGAGGTACCCGATGCGGGCGTCAAGGCCGGGGAGCTCGGAGCGCGCGATGCTCACGACCTCCTCGGCGAGGCTGCGCATGGCGGCGCTGGGCGTGCCCGGCACCGCGAGGACGAGCGCGGGCGCGCCCTCGGGAGCCGCCAGGGGCTCCGGACGGCGGTGCCGCCCGGGCTGGCGGGGTCGCGGCATTCGTACAGGCAGGCCGGACGCGGGCCCAGTGGGGGAGCTCATGGCGCCGAATGTTACTGGTTTCCTGGGTTCCCCTGTTCGGGGAGGGTGCAGGTGAGCGGTATCCGTCCGCTTTTGTCTGATGAGTTACGAACCGATCAGAAGTGAGCAGTACGGCACGATCAACCACAGGTTTCGGCCACTGCTTTCGGTCACGCCGCTCAACCGCTCTGCAGAGCCGCTCTCCTCAGCAGCCGTCGCCGCCGGTTGTGTCACGGGCTTCGGTCACCACGAACAGCATCCGCTCGTCGCGGGGCAGTGCGAGCGCGTCGTTCGCCAGGGCGATGCCGATGTTCACGGCGCCGGCCAGTGGGTCGCCCGCCGCCGGTACCTGCCGTGCGTGCGGCAGCCGCGCCGCCAGCTCATCACGCAGGGGTACGAGAAGGGCGTCGCCGATCTTGAACAGTCCGCCGGTGAGGGCGACTTGGGCCTCCGCCGTATCAGGGCAGACCGCGGCCGCGGAGTCGGCCATGTCCTTCGCGGCCGCGCGCAGGATGTTCGCGGCGACCGGATCGCCTCCGGCGCACGCCGCCACTTCGGGGGCGAAGGCGGCGAGCACCGCGGGCCGGTCGCTGCGTGGGTACACCTTGCCCGGCAGACCCGGCATCGGCCCGAACGCCGCCTCGGCGCGCGCCAGCAACGCCGGGGATCCGCCCGGGCGCCCGTCGAAGGCCCGGGCGGCCGCCTCCAGCCCGGCCCGGCCGATCCACGCCCCGCCGCCGCAGTCGCCGAGCAGATGACCCCATCCGTCGGCCCTGCGCCAGCTCTCCAGGTCCGTACCGACCGCGATCATGCCCGTTCCGGCGGCGATGACGGCACCCGGCCGGGAACCGAGCGCCCCCGAGTACGCCGTGACCGCGTCGGCGACCAATGCCAGCCGCCGTACGCCCAGTTCACGCGCCAGCGCCGATGGCAGTCTCGCGCGCAGCTCGTCGCCGAGTGTGGCCAGTCCCGCGGCCCCGATGACGACCGCCGCCGGCGCGTCGACCCCGGCGTCGGCCATCAACCGTCCGGCCATCGGCAGGAGTTGCTCCAGCAGATGCCCGGCGTCGATACCCCGCGGCCCCGTGCGCACCGGTTCCTTGGACACGAGCGGGGCAGAAATGGGCGCACCGGCGTCGCCGCGGACGGCGAGCACGACGCGCAGACCCGACCCGCCGGAGTCCACTGCCAGCACACCGGACACCACGCCGGGAGCCGCACCGGAGTGCGTCACGGCAGGCGCCAGTCCACCGGCTCCGCGCCCTGCCTGGTCAGCAGATCGTTGGCACGGCTGAAGGGGCGGGAGCCGAAGAACCCGCGGTCCGCCGACATCGGGGAGGGGTGTGCTGACTCCACCGACGGCAGATCGCCGAGCAGCGGGCGCAGATTGCGCGCGTCGCGACCCCACAGGATCGACACCAGCGGCCGCCCGCGGCCGGCCAGCGCGCGTATCGCCTGCTCGGTGACCTCCTCCCAGCCCTTGCCGCGGTGTGCCGCAGGGCTGCGCGGGGCCGTGGTGAGCGCCCTGTTGAGCAGCAGCACCCCCTGCTGCGTCCACGGCGTCAGGTCACCGTTGGACGGCGGGGCCAGCCCGAGGTCGGTGTTGAGCTCCCGGTAGATGTTGATCAGGCTGCCCGGCAGCGGCCGTACCTCCGGCGCGACGGAGAAGGACAGACCCACCGCGTGTCCCGGGGTGGGATACGGGTCCTGCCCCACGATGAGGACGCGGACCTCGTCGAAGGGCTGCTGGAAGGCCCGTAGGACGTTCGCCCCCGCCGGGAGATAGGTGCGCCCGGCGGCGATCTCCGCGCGCAGGAAGTCGCCCATCTCGGCGATCCGCCCGGCGACGGGTTCGAGGGCCTTCGCCCAGCCCGGTTCGACGATTTCATGCAACGGTCGTGGTGCCACGGGCGTCACCCTACTGCCGTACACACGGCGGAGATCACCCGGTGGCCGAAGAGCGACCGGGATTGACCGACGAGTCGACGAACCGGGCGCGTCCCGGACGGAGAGCGTGACTTCATGGCCGATCGTTCCCCCCCGATCGCCTCAGCCGACGACCGCGGCGCGCACGCAGAGCACGTCCGGCAGGTGCGCGGCCAACTGCTGCCAGCTGTCCCCGTCGTCGGCCGACGCGAACACCTCGCCGTTGCGGTTGCCGAAGTACACGCCCGCCGGGTCCGCGCCGTCCGTGTACATCGCGTCCCGCAGCACCGTGCCGTAGTGGTCCTCCTGGGGGAGCCCGGCCGAGAGCGGCTCCCAGCTCTTGCCCGCGTCCGCCGTGCGGTAGACACGACATCGGTGGTCGGCCGGGACGCGGTCCGCGTCGGCGTTGATCGGGAAGACGTATGCGGTGTCACCACGGTGCGGATGGGCGGCCGCGGCGAACCCGAACGTGGACGGCAGGCCCTCACCGATGTCCGTCCAGTGAGCGCCCGCGTCGTCGCTGCGGTAGACCCCCCAGTGGTTCTGCAGATACAAGCGGTCCGGTGTCGCCGCGTCCTGGACGACCTTGTGCACGCACTGGCCGAACTCCGGGTCGGGGTCGGGCAGGAACACCGCGGATACACCGGAGTTGGACGGCGTCCAGCTCGCTCCCCCGTCCTTGGTGCGGAACACCCCGGCCGTGGACACGGCGACCGTCACGGCCCGCGGGTCGCGTCGGTCGGTGAGCACGGTGTGCAGGCCCTCACCGCCACCGCCCGGCACCCACCGGGAGCGGGTGGGGTGCTCCCACAGCGGGCGCACCAGCTCGAAGGACTCGCCCCGGTCCTCGGAGCGGTACAGCGCGGCCGGCTCCGTGCCCGCGTACACCACATCCGGTTCGGCTGCCGCCGGGTGCAGCTGCCACACCCGCTCCAGCGAAGCCCCTGTGTCCTTGGGGAACTTGACGGCGGGCCGGGCCGGTTCGGTCCAGGTCCGGCCCAGGTCGTCGGAGTGGAAGACGGACGGGCCCCAGTGCGCGCTGTCACCGCCGGCCAGCAGCCGCGGGGTCTTGCCGCGGGTGTCGATGGCGACCGAGTACACGGCCTGCGCGTTGAAGTACGGACTTTCGTCGAACTCCCAGGCCCCGCTGCGGCGCCGCCCGATGAACAGCCCCTTGCGTGTGCCTACGGTGAGCAGAATGTCGGCCATGCCGACCACCTCCGCGACGTCGTTGTCTCAGGTACGGGCCAGTCTGCACCTCGCCACTGACAGTCACCTCTGGGCGCGGCATCACAGCAGGTCGGGGCGGGTGCGTCGGGGCGCCTGCGGGGTGGTGCCGGGTCCCCGCCGAACGCAGGCACGGGGCGCTGGGGCCGGTGCGACGGACGTGTCGCCGGTCACGCCGTGAGCATCGGGCGCGCCGGCCGCGTATGGGAGGGCGACGGGGCATGTCCGTGCGGTCGTGAGGAGGATGCCATCCATGGCGGCATTCCGTGGTCCGAAAGTGTGGCTGTGGCGATGGCGGCGCAATCCGCTGCGGCGTCCCGGGGACGCGCTGGAGGCGTGGATTGTGCTCGCCGCCTGGACACTGACCGTGTTCGGCGGAGTGCTCGGCGGCCTGCTGGCGACGCAGAACGTGGAACACGGCCTCGCACGGGAGCGGGCGGAGTGGCACACGGTCCCGGCCCGGCTCACGGAGAACGCCCCGACCACCTCCACTCCGGGCGCTCCGGGATCCGGCGGCGACATGGTGTGGGCGAAGGTGCACTGGAGCGCGCCGGACGGGTCCGCCCGCAGCGGCCAGGCGAGGGTCTTCGCCGGTAGCTCCCTGGGCACCACGGTCACCGTGTGGACCGACCGCGAGGGCCAACTCGTGACCAGGCCCGCCACCCCGTCCCAGGCGCGGCTGCGGGCCTCGCTGGTGGGTGTCCTGGTGGGGGTGAGTGTCGCGGGTGTCCCCTTCGTCGGCGGGCGGCTCGTGCGCGGCCGGCTGGAACGGCGGCGCCTGGAGGAGTGGGACGCGGAGTGGGAGCGCGTGGACCCCTTGTGGGGGCGCAAGACGATCTGACAGGACGCCGGTCGGGGAGCGGACGGGCTGGGCAGAGACGCAGGGGGCACCGAGTCGGCGCAGGGCCGAGCGGGCCCGGGTCGGGCCGATCGGACCCCTGCGCGACCCGGCCCCGCGCGCGACGCTGGCAACGGACAAGCTCCTGCGGCGGCTTCGCCCACCGGCCGACCACGAACCCGGCCCGGGGGACCGCCACGGAGCGAGGAGCGTGCCATCGGGTGCGGGTGCCCGGGACGAAGACGGGTACCCGCCCTGCTCCGTGCGGTACATCCGAGCGCCGGCCCGCGCCGTACCGCACCGCGTCTGCGCCGAGACGTGGTGCTTCGCGAGCTCGGCGCGCTGCTCCTTGATGACAACGGCACGCGCCTGGAAGTGCGGGTCGTCGTTGGCGGCCATCTTCTCC
>NZ_JBEXDZ010000026.1:0-75006 GCF_040606085.1 Streptomyces sp. NPDC005485
CGGACCTCACCGACCAGCAGATCGACCGGGCCGTGCGGGTGATCAGCGAGACGCGCTAGTGGGTGCTGTGCGGGACTTTCAAACACCCCCTGGGCGTCAGCCCAGTGCTGCGACGAAGCCCTGCCAGGCGGCGGGGCCGAAGAGCAGCGCGGGCCCGGTGGTGTTCTTGGAGTCGCGTACGGCCACCAGCCCGGCCCAGGGGCCGGGGCCAGGTCGGGCGGTTTCGACGCAGTTGTTCATTCCTGTACTGCGGCTGCTGCGCAGCCATGGCACCTCGTGCAGCGAAGTGCTGGAAGGAACGGACCGAGGCAGTGCAGGCATGGTGCCTCCTTACGCGCCGTCATGTATCGCGGCGATGTAATCCAACGAGTCCTCGGGCGAAAGGGCGTGGAACTGAAGGGTCTGGAAGGCCTCGCTGTAGGCCTGGAGGTCTTCTTTCCGTTCGAGGTAGAGGCTACTCGTCAGTTGGTCAAGAACAACCACATCCAAGTCAGATGTGTTCGGAAAGGAGAAGATAACGAAAGGCCCGGTGATTCCGATGTGGGCCCCGGCGGCGAACGGCAGTACCTGAAGCCGCACTTGAGGCAGATGCGCGGCCTCGACGAGGCGGTCCAACTGCCGTGCCATGACCTCGGGACCGCCGACCTCCCTGCGCAGCACCGCCTCGTCCAGGACCGCGCTCAGCTCCAGCGGCGGATTCGAACGCAGCACGTCCTGCCGGGCGAGCCGTACCTCGACGAGCGTGTCGAGCTGGGGGTCCGCCAGCCCGTCCACCGCGGCCCGGGTGACCGCACGGGCGTACTCGGCGGTCTGGAGCAGTCCCGGCACGACAGAGGTCTCCAGCGTGCGCATGGCGCGGGCCTGCGACTCCAGGCTGATGAAGTCGCGGTACGTCGGCGGCAGGACGCCGCGGTAGGCGTGCCACCAGTGGTGTCGCCCGCCTTCTTCGGTGCCCGCCAACACCATGAGCAGATGGCGCAGTTCGGGATCCTCGACCGCGTACGCGTCCAGGAGTAACCGAACATCGGCCGGTTTCACACCGCTGGCGCCCGTCTCGATGCGGCTCACCTTCGACTGGTGCCAGCCGACCAGACGAGCCGCCTCGCCACTCGTCAGGCCCGCGCCGGTGCGCAGGCCGCGCAGCTCCGCGCCGAGCTTGCGGCGGCGTACCGCGGGACCGTATTGCATGGCCGTACTCCTTACTCCTTCCGAGCCACCCAAATACGGTCTGCCGTCGCAGAGTTCACCGCTTCGAGCGACAGATATATGCATATCTCGGTGGATCGCACCCGTGACAGGCCCGGTAATGGCAGTCTGGCGCGAAGCACCAGTCCGGGACCGTACTCGTACCACACGCTCCGTGCGGACCCCGGTCCCGTGGGAAAGGGACAGCGTCGCCATGGCAGACCACCATGAAGCATCCATCACTCTGCCGAGCGATCCCGCTTCGGTCTCCACGGCCCGGAATTACGTCACAGGCGTGCTGGCCGAATGGGGCCTGCCGTCCGACACCGAAACCGCCGACACCGTACGGCTGATCGTTTCGGAACTCGCCACCAACGCCGTCCAGCACACCTTCGGGCAGTCGCCCACCTTCACCGTCGACCTACGGCTCGACCGCGACGAGCACCTGCGCATCGGGGTCACCGACAGCCACCCGCGCTTCCCGAAGCGGCTGCCCGCCGCCGTCCAGCAGGACAACGGACGCGGCATGGTGATCATCCGTTGGCTGACCGCCGAGTGCGGCGGCCGGCTCAGCGTCCGGCCCACCCGGGAGGGCGGCAAGACCGTCGCGATCGAGCTGCCGTGGTCGGCGCCCGTGCAGCCGGTCACCGCCGTGGGTCTGCAAGAGCCCTGACACCGCGCTCAGTTGTGCTGTGCGGCCCGCCCGAACGCACCGCGCAGCAGCGCACGGAAGGCGTCGGCGACAGGCGCCGCCTCGTCGGTGCGGTGGGCGACCGAGATCGTACGGCGGAGATCGCCGGGCTCCAACTGCCGTACCCCCACCGGCGTCACCGCGGTCCTGCCGACCATCTCCGGCACCACGGCCACCCCGAGTCCCGCACTGACCAGCGCACACACCAGGGCGTAACCCGGGGTCTCCACCAGTACCGACGGGGCGGCCCCGGCCCGGGCCAGCGCCGATTCCACGCCCGCGCGGGACGGATGGCCGGGCGCCATGCTGATCAGCGGCTGACCGGCGAGCCGGTCCAGGGGCAGCCGTGCGGAGCCGTCCGCGAGGGCGTGTCCCGGGGCGGTCACCAGGACCAACTCCTCGACCAGTACGGGCTCCAGGGTGACCGACGAGGGCAGCGGGGCCGGCTCGGCGGGCTCGTAGGTGTGCGTCAGCGCGAGGTCGACGTCGCCCGCCGCGACCGCCGAAACACCGTTCGGGGGCTCGTAGTCCGCCACCGACAGCTCCACGTCCGGGTGCGCACGGCGAAACGCGCTGAGCACCGGCGGCAGCAGATGTATGCCCGCCGTCTGGAAGGTGCCGAGCCGCAGTGTGCCGCCCGCCAGGCCCGTGAGCCGCGCCAGTTCGTGCCGGGCCTGCGCCAGCTCGTCCAGGACCCGGCGTGCCCGTACCACCAGCAGCTCGCCCGCGTCCGTCAGCCGCGCCCCGCGGTGCGAGCGCACCAGGAGCGTCGCGCCCGCCTCCCGCTCCAGCTTCGCCAGCTGCTGGGAGAGCGCCGGCGGGGTGTACCCGAGCCGCTCGGCGGCCCGGGTGATCGACCCCGCCTCGGCGACCGCCACCAGCGCTGCCAGCCGCGTCGGGTCGTACACGCCCCACCCTCCTGGGCCTAAAGAATCGCTTAAGGAAAACCCAGGATATTCGACATACCTGCTGAAGGCCCGGCGCGGGCAGGCTGGTGCGCATGGACGGACAGCTCATCGCCTTCACCGCAGTGGCCGCGGGCATGGTCGCCATGCCGGGCGCGGACTTCACCGTCGTCGTACGCAACGCCCTGGTCTCGCGCCGGGCGGGGGTCGCGTGTGCGCTCGGGGTCGCGGGCGGGCTGCTGCTGCACACGGCCCTCGCGGTGGCCGGCGTCGCGGCGGTCCTTACGGCGGTGCCCGCGCTGTTCCGCACGCTCCAACTGCTCGGTGGCGCCTACGTGCTGTACCTCGGCGTACGGACGCTGGGGGCGCTGCGGCGGCCGCTCGCGGCGCCGGGCGACGAGGCGGGGTCCGGCGCGCGCCCGCTGCGGCAGGGCTTCGTCACCAACGCGCTCAACCCGAAGGCGCCCATCACCTTCCTGAGCCTGCTGCCGCAGTTCGTTCCGGCGGGCAGTCCCGCGCTGCCCCGGACCCTGCTGCTGGCGCTGATCGTGGTCGCCCTCGCCCTGGTCTGGTTTCCGGCGGTCGCGCTGCTCGTGGACCGGCTCGGCCGGTGGCTGCGGCGGCCGAGGGCCGCGCGGGCCGTGGAGGCCGTCACCGGGAGCGCGCTGACCGTTCTCGGTGTGGTGCTTCTGGCTGAGGGTCTTCGTTCCTGAGGCTGCGTTGCACCAGGAGGGGGAGCAGGCGCCACAGTGCCAGGCAGACGCCCAGGGTGGCGGCCCCCGCCGCGATACCTGCGCCGCGACTGAGGGTCACGTCCACGACCAGCAGTACCGACCCGGTGAACGCCAGCATCAGCACGGTCAGGCCGGCTGTGGCCAGCTGGGAGGAGACCCGCACGATCCGGGGCTTGGCGTTCTGCTGGAACAGCGAACGGTGCAGTGCGGCGGGCGCGGTGAACAGGGCCGCGGCCAGCACCGCGAGCAGCAGCGTGGTGACGTACGTGGCGCGCTGGAAGGAGTCCAGCGACGGGAAGCGCTGGGTGAAGGCCAGGGTCAGCAGGAACGCGAAGAGGATCTGCACCCCGGTCTGGGTGACGCGCAGCTCCTGGAGCAGCTCGCCGAAGTTCCGGTCGGCGCGCTCCAGAGGTGTCTCGTTGCGTTCGCTGTGGTGCGGTAGGTCGGCCATGAACGAACGAGTATCCGTTCCGGACCGGGTCACGCCCCGACGGGGTGACGGCGTCCTTGCCGTCACCCCGCCGGGCAGGTCAGCTGACCCGGCCGTACCAGACGCTCCTGGTCCAGATCTTCTCGAGCCTCACGACGGTTCCCGTCTTCGGGGAGTGCCAGATCTTTCCCTTCCCGGCGTAGATGCCGACGTGGTACACGTTCCGGCCCGAGTGGAAGAACACCAGGTCCCCGGCCTTGCGGCCGGACGCGGAGACATGGTGGGTCTTGTTGTACTGCCCCGCGGCCGTACGAGGCAGGTTCTTGCCCGCCTTCTTGTACGAGTAGAGCGTGAGCCCGGAGCAGTCGAAGCGGCGTGGCCCCGTGGCGCCCCACTGGTACGGGGAGCCCTTCTTGGAGGCCGCTACCTGGAGTGCCCTCGTAGCCGTCGTCGCGGCCGCTGCGTCGGAGGCGATGCCTGGGACCACGATGCTGCCGCCCACGGCGGCGATGGTGAGAGCCGAGGCCGTACCGGCCCGGGTCAGCAGCGACGGAACACGATTGAGCGCAGTCATGCGCAACCCTTCGTCAGCCGCCTGTGAAGGATGACCTGTCGGATTCGGGCTGGCGAAGTTGCCCGGCCGCGTACTGCGGCTTCACCCCAAGGACCGCCCGGATCTCTCCGGCGGCCCGTCTAGCTGGGTCCTCCACTCCTGCCGATGCACATCTGTCGACCGGTCATCCGGGCGGCGGCAGGACTCGGCGTCCGCCCGGACCGCCCCGCCGCTGTGGCGGGGGCTTGTCGTCGGAAGGGATCTTGACGCACGCATGGCGAAAAATCCGAGTGGAATCAGCGATTTGTGGGGTTACTCACCACTCACCCGTTCGGGTGGACACCCCCTTGTTCGAAGGGGTGTCGAGGGGGTCGACGAGGCTCGTACCAGCACCGGAACGCTTCATTCCGCCCCCGATGCAGGCGCGTTGCGCAACATTTCCGGGCCTTCGGAGCGACGGGTGCCTACGCCGTTCGGGGGTACACCATCTGGTCCGTTTGAACCGCGTCCCGGACGCGTCGCCGCCCCGGTGCGAGCAGTGGCCCGGTGCCGATGCGTCAACTGTCCGCCCCCGGCGGCAGGGTGACGCGGGCCGCCCGCCGCTCCCCGTCG
Source organism: Streptomyces sp. NPDC005485 (assembly GCF_040606085.1). Classification (NCBI taxonomy): domain Bacteria; kingdom Bacillati; phylum Actinomycetota; class Actinomycetes; order Kitasatosporales; family Streptomycetaceae; genus Streptomyces; species Streptomyces sp. NPDC005485. The sequence continues at coordinate 5,111 of NZ_JBEXDZ010000026.1, forward strand.
AGGACTCGCAACGCCTGCGCCAGCGTCGGGGCGTGCACCTCGCTCTCGCCGCGTTGGTGCATCAGCGTGAGTGCGTCGCGCAACGCCGTCGCCTTGCCGACGAGGGCCTGGGCGGCACGCAGTCCGCGATAGGTGTCCCCGGGCCGGGCCGGGTTGATACGGCCGAGCAGGTCGACCACATCGAGGTAACGGTCGATCAACTCGGCCTCCGCGCGCGTGAGCGCGGGCAGCGGAGGCAGCTCGGGCGGAAGCATCAGCGGGTCACCTCGCGCCCGGCGCGGTGCGCTCGGCTTTGCGGCTCGGGATGATCGCGTCCACCAGCCCGTACGCGAGCGCCGCCGGCGCGTCCAGGATCTTGTCGCGCTCGATGTCGGCGGCGACCTGCTCCGCGCTCTGCCCGGTGTGCCGTACGAGCATCTCCTCCAGCTTGCGCCGGGTGCGCATCAACTCCTCGGCCTGGATGGCCAGATCGCTCGCCTGCCCCTGGACCGGCTCGGGGAACGAGGGCTGATGGATCATCACGCGGGCACCCGGCAGCGCGAACCGCTTGCCCGGGGTGCCGCCCGCCAGCAGAACGGCGGCGGCCGAGGCGGCCTGCCCCAGACAGATGGTCTCCACCTCGCAGGTGACGAACTGCATCGTGTCGTAGACGGCCGTCATCGCACTGAACGAGCCGCCGGGGGAGTTGATGTACAGACAGATGTCCTGGTCCGGGGCCAGATATTCGAGGTGCATGAACTGTGCCATCACGTCGTTCGCCGACGTGTCGTCAATAGGCGTCCCCAGGAACACGATCCGCTCGTCGAGCAGCTTCGAGTACGGATCCAGGGTCCGGTGCCCCGCACTCGTGCGCTCCGTGAATTCGGGCAGGACGTAGCGGGCGGACGGTTCGTTCATGGCTGGCGCCTCCTCTGAGCGACTCTCCTGTAAAAAATGTACAGGACGTACAGAAGTCGTCGAGGGGTATCGGCCGACAGCGAAATTCCCCGCGGAGCGAGGTGCTTCGCGGGGATCGCGCGTGTGGTGGGGCCCGCTGCGAGTCGGCGGTGGGCCGGCTGCGAGTCGGCGGTGGCTCGGCTGGGGGGAGATCTTCCGCCCCTGGGGGTCCGCGGAACCCGGTCTAAGCTGGTGGCCATGGCCTACGAGATTCCGGTGACGCAAGCCAGGGCTGAGCTCGCCGATCTGATCAACCGGGTGGTGTACGGCGACGAGCGCGTCGTCGTGACGCGGCACGGGAAGCCGCTCGTCGCCCTGGTCTCCGCCGCCGACCTGGAGCGTCTCGAAGAGCTCGACGCCGCCGAGGAGCAGGTGGTCACCTCGGTCTCCGCGGTCCGCGAGGTGGGATCCGCCCCGAGGGAACGCCAGCGGTTCGGCATCGCCGCGGAGCACCGGGGGCACACGGCGTCGTAACGCCCGCACCGGGCAGGGCGGTTCGGCGCGGCCACGACGGTGGGGTCCCCGCCCGCGGGGTCAGCTCGCGAAGGACGGCCGGCGCTCCATGGCCGGCTCCGGGCTTGTACGGCGTGCCTTGAGGGCGCTGCCGAGGAGCACCGCGCCGAGGCCGAGCGCCGCCCACCAGGTCAGGGTGAGCGCCGGGCCGGTGGCGGCGGCTCCGTTGAAGAACGACACCGAGCGCAGCAGGGTCGTACCGGCGCCCGGCGGCAGCCACTGGCCGATCGTGCCGACCGGCTCGGGCAGCATCTGTGGGGCCGAGGCCGCCCCGGAGAACGAGTTGCCGAACAGCGTGATCAGCATCGCGCCGAGTCCGATGCCAGAGTTGCCGATGAGCGCCGCCAGCCCGGCCACCGCGGCGCTCACCGCCAACGTCGAGAGGCCGAGGACGGCGGCCTCCGCCCACCAGTTCCCGGTGAGGACCCCCAGCCAGCTGTCGGCGAGCGCGGCCGCGACCGTGCCGATCAGCGCGGCGGCGCCGACCAGTGCGGCCACGGCGCGGACGCCGCGCAGCCCGAGCAGCGTCACGACGGCTCCCGCGGCGACGCCGGCCAGTGCCAGCGGCAGCACGCTCGCGGTCAGCGCCGCGCCGCGCGGGTCGTCGGCGGAAGCGGCCACGACGTCGACGGTCGTCACCTCGGTGCCGGCCGGTGCCTGCCCGGCCACCGCCTGCTGCAGCAACTGGGCGACGAGCGGGCTCGCGGCGGACGCGGTCAGCAGCTTCGGCCCGTGCGCGGTGGCGACGACGGCGCCGTATACGGTCCGGCCCTCGATGGCGCTCCGGGCGGCGGCCTCGTCCGCGTAGCGGTGGATCTCGAACGCGCCCTCGCGAGAGGTGAGTTGCTTCTCCAACTGTGCGGTCGCGACAGCGGGGCCGGCCACGCCGAGCGGCAGATCGCGGGGCGCGGTGCGGGCGGCGGGCCAGGCGAAGGACCAGAGCGCGAGCGCCGCCAGGACCGGGATCAGGACGATCACGGCGATCATGCGGCGGGCGTGCGGCGGCCGGGAGCCTGGCTGCCGCTGTGCGGGCGCTGCGCTCCTGGCGGACTCGGTGGTGGCGGACATGGCTTCCCCCTAGGACGAGGCGGAGAGTCGCTCGGGGCGCCGGCAGTGGTCCGCCGAGCGGCTCTCTCTAAAAAGAAGGATCGTTCGTTTTTGATTCGCCCTCACCATGCTCCGGCTCCGCTGCCTTGTCAAGAAGGAATGTTCGTTTTACGTTGTGCACCATGGCCCGCGTATCCCAGGAACACCTCGATGCCCGCCGCCGTCAGATCCTCGACGGCGCCTCGCTCTGCTTCGCCCGCAACGGGTTCCACGCCACGTCGATGCAGGACGTGCTGAAGGAGGTCGATCTCTCCGCGGGCGCCGTCTACCGCTACTTCAGAGGCAAGGAGGAGCTGATCGGCGCGATCGTCTCCGAGGTGCTGGAGACGGTGGGCGACACCTACGAGCGTGCGGCCCAGGAGACTCCGCCGCCGCTGCCGGACGTGCTGATCCCGAGGACGCTGGCGCGGCTGAAGGAGGTGAAGTCCGGGGTGCTCGACAGCGGCGAGTGGGTGTTCCCCCGGCTGATGATCCAGGTATGGGCCGAGACCCTGCGCAACGACGAGCTGGCGGTCGTGATGCGTACCGGCTTCGACAAGGTGTGCGCGGCGTGGGCGAAGGTGGTCGAGAGCTACAAGGCCGCGGGGCTGATGCCCGAGGAAGCCGACGCCGATGCCATGGCGCGCACGATGATCGCGCTCGCCCAGGGGTTCGCGGCGCAGCTCGCCGTCTTCGGCGCCGTACCCGCCGATGTCCTCCAGAACGGTCTACGGGCGTTGATGAGCATGCGGACTCCGGATCCGGTGGCCTGAATGGATCACAGCATGGATCACAGCTTGGTTAACTTGCTTGAAACTCGGCCCAACTAGCCTGCCTCCTCCACGCCACCAGGCACTTTGCCGTGTGGCAGCGGCAACCGGACCCCGCACGGTCCGGAGCGAGGACTGTGAGGTGGGACGCCGTGCAACTGACCCCGCACGAGCAGGAGAGGCTGCTGATCCATGTGGCAGCCGACGTGGCCGAGAAGCGCCGGGCCCGCGGGCTCAGGCTGAACCACCCCGAGGCGATCGCGCTCATCACGTCGCACATCCTCGAAGGAGCACGTGACGGCCGTACGGTCGCGGAGCTGATGTCCTCCGGACGAAAGCTCCTGACCAGGGACGACGTCATGGAGGGCATCCCCGAGATGATCCACGACGTCCAGGTGGAGGCGACCTTCCCGGACGGCACCAAGCTCGTCACCGTCCACGACCCGATCGTCTGACGGGGGAGCGAGCAGCGTGATTCCCGGAGAGATCCTCTTCGCCGACGGACCCGTCGCCTTCAACGAGGGCCGTGCGGTCACCCGGCTGACCGTCCTCAACGCCGCCGACCGGCCCGTCCAGGTCGGCTCCCACTACCACTTCGCCGAGGCGAACCCCGGTCTGGAGTTCGACCGCGCCGCCGCGCGCGGCCTGCGGCTCAACGTCGCCGCCGGCACCGCCGTGCGCTTCGAGCCCGGGATTCCCGTCGACGTAGAACTCGTTCCGCTCGCCGGCGCCCGTGTGGTGCCCGGACTGCGCGGTGAGACCGGAGGTGCCCTCGATGCCTGAGATCTCGCGTGCCGCGTACGCCGATCTGTTCGGCCCCACCACCGGCGACCGCATCCGGCTCGCCGACACCGACCTGCTCGTCGAGATCGAGGAGGATCGCTGCGGCGGGCCCGGACTCGCCGGTGACGAGGCCGTGTTCGGCGGCGGCAAGGTCATCCGTGAATCCATGGGCCAGGCGCGCGCTACGCGCGCAGACGGCACCCCGGACACGGTCATCACGGGCGCGGTGATCATCGATCACTGGGGGATCGTCAAGGCCGACGTCGGCATCCGCGACGGCCGGATCACCGGCATCGGCAAGGCGGGCAACCCGGACACCATGGACGGCGTGCACCCCGACCTGGTCATCGGACCCGAGACCGAGATCATCGCGGGCAACGGGCGGATCCTGACCGCAGGGGCCATTGACGCCCATGTGCACCTCATCTGTCCGCAGATCGCCGACGAGGCTCTCGCGTCCGGAATCACGACACTGGTCGGCGGCGGCACCGGCCCGGCCGAGGGCTCCAAGGCGACCACCGTCACCCCCGGCCCCTGGCACCTGGCCCGGATGCTGGAGGCGATGGAGGAGTACCCGCTCAACTTCGGGCTGCTCGGCAAGGGCAACACCGTCTCGCACGACGCGATGCTCTCGCAGATCCGTGGCGGCGCGCTCGGTCTCAAGCTGCACGAGGACTGGGGCTCCACGCCCGCCGTCATCGACGCCGCGCTCACCGTCGCCGACCGCACCGGCATCCAGGTCGCCATCCACACCGACACGCTGAACGAGGCCGGGTTCGTGGGCGACACGCTCGCCGCGATCGGCGGACGCGGCATCCACGCGTACCACACCGAGGGTGCGGGCGGAGGGCACGCGCCCGACATCATGACCGTGGTCTCCGAACCGCACGTGCTGCCCAGCTCCACCAACCCGACCCGGCCCTACACCGTCAACACCGCCGAGGAACACCTCGACATGCTGATGGTCTGCCACCACCTCAACCCCGCCGTCCCGGAGGACCTCGCCTTCGCGGAGTCGCGGATCCGGCCGTCCACGATCGGGGCCGAGGACATCCTCCACGACCTGGGCGCGATCTCGATCATCTCGTCCGACGCCCAGGCCATGGGGCGGGTCGGCGAGGTCATCATGCGGACCTGGCAGACGGCCCATGTCATGAAGCGGCGCAGGGGAGCGCTCCCGGGAGACGGCCGCGCCGACAACCATCGTGTACGTCGCTATGTCGCCAAATACACGATCAACCCGGCGGTCGCGCAGGGCCTCGCCCGCGAGGTCGGCTCCGTCGAGACCGGCAAGCTCGCCGACCTCGTGCTGTGGGCACCCGCGTTCTTCGGGGTCAAGCCGCACCTCGTCATCAAGGGCGGACAGATCGCGTACGCGCAGATGGGCGACGCCAACGCGTCCATCCCCACACCGCAGCCGGTCCTGCCCCGGCCGATGTACGGGGCGATCGGGCGGGCACCGGCGTCCAACTCGTTCAACTTCGTGGCCCCGCTCGCCATCGAGGACGGACTGCCGGAGCGGCTCAGGTTGGGGAAGCGGTTCGTGCCGATCGACTCGACGCGCGGTGTGACCAAGGCCGACATGCGCGAGAACGACGCGCGGCCGCGGGTGCAGGTCGACCCCGACAGCTTCGCCGTGCACATCGACGGGGAGCTGGTCGAGGCCACGCCCGCCGCCGAACTGCCCATGGCCCAGCGTTACTTCCTCTTCTGATGTCCCGCGCAGCACTTCTCGTCCTGGCGGACGGCCGCTTTCCCGCCGGAGGGCACGCGCACTCCGGCGGGGCCGAGGCCGCCGTCAAGGCCGGGCGGATCACCGGGGCCGCGAGCCTGGAGGACTTCTGCCGGGGCCGGCTGCACACGGCGGGGCTGGTCTCGGCCGCCCTCGCCGCGGCGGCCGCGCTCGGGGCCGATCCTGTTGAGCTGGACACGGCGGCGGACGCCCGTACGCCGTCGGCTGCGTTGCGTGTCGCCGCGCGCAGGCTCGGGCGGCAGCTGATGCGGGCCGCCCGGGCGACCTGGCCCTCCGCCGAACTCGACGCGCTGGCGGGAGAGTTCCCCAAGGGGGCGCATCAGCCCGTGGTGCTCGGGGTGACCGCGCGGGCCGCCGGGCTCGGGCCCGAGGACGCCGCGTACTGCTCCGCGTACGAGAGTCTCAGTGGGCCCGCGAGCGCTGCGGTGCGGTTGTTGAGTCTTGATCCCTTCGATGCGACGGGGGTGCTTGCGCGGCTGGCGCCGGAGCTGGATCTCGTCGCCCGTGCGGCAGCCGACGCCGGGCGGCGGGCCCTTGACGGCGGGGTGGATGTGCTGCCTGCGGCTTCGGCTCCGATGCTGGAGATCGGTGCGGAGGCGCATGCCGCCTGGTCTGTGCGGTTGTTCGCGTCGTAGGAAGTCTGTTTTCGCCCCCTCCGCCCCTTCCCGTCCCGTCTTTCTGGGGGCTTCGCCCCCTTGCCCCCTATCGGCCTGGACGGCCTCGTCCTCAAACGCCGGACGGGCTGAAACCCCTTGCTGGAGTCGCCTCATGCATCTTGACCACTCTCACTCCCACGACGGGCCCTCCGCCCTCAGCGCCGACGCTCATCGGCCCGACGGGACCCGGCGCGCGCTGCGTATCGGGCTCGGGGGGCCCGTCGGGTCCGGGAAGACCGCGACCGTCGCCGCGCTGTGCCGGGCCCTGCGCGACGAGCTCTCCCTGGCCGTCGTCACCAATGACATCTACACGCGCGAGGACGCGGAGTTCCTGCTGCGGGAGGCCGTGCTGCCGCCCGAGCGGATCACCGCCGTGGAGACCGGGGCCTGTCCGCACACGGCGATCCGGGACGACATCTCCGCCAACCTCGAGGCGGTCGAGGATCTGGAGGACGAGGTCGGGCCGCTGGACCTGATCCTCGTCGAGTCCGGGGGCGACAACCTCACCGCGACCTTCTCCAGGGGGCTGGTGGACGCGCAGATCTTCGTGATCGACGTGGCCGGCGGGGACGACATCCCGCGCAAGGGCGGACCCGGCGTCACCACCGCCGATCTGCTCGTGGTCAACAAGACGGACCTCGCGCCGTACGTCGGGTCCGACCTCGCGCGGATGGCGGCCGACGCGAAGACCCAGCGGGCCGAACTGCCCGTCGTCTTCCAGTCGTTGCGCGTCGAGGCGGGCGTCGCAGAGGTCGCGGGCTGGGTGCGGGAACGGCTCGCCGCGTGGACCGCATGACGGCAGGGGTGCACGCCACCGCGCGGATCGAGGCACGCGACGACGGACGGGGCGGCACCGCGCTGCCGGTCCTGGAGGGGAACGGGCCCCTCGCCCTGCGGCGGGTGCGGGCGAGCGGCCGCGAGGCGCGCGTCATGCTGGTGGGGGCCATGAGCGGCCCGCTCGGCGGCGACCGCTTCGCCGTCGAGGCGGAGGCGGGACCCGGTGCCCGGCTGCACCTCGGCTCGGCGGCGGCCACGATCGCCCTGCCCGGGCAGGCCAAGGGCGAGGCGCACTACGACGTACGCCTGAAGGTCGCGGCCGGAGCCGAACTGCACTGGCTGCCCGAGCAGTTGATCTCCGCGGGCGGCAGTGAACTGTGCGTGTCCTCGCGCATCGAGCTGGCGCCGGGCGCCCGGCTGGTCTTCCGGGAGGAGCAGGTCCTCGGGCGGGCGGGGGAGGAACCCGGGCGGCTCACGAGCCGTCTCACCGTGCGCCTCGGCGGGCGGCCGCTGCTGGACCAGGAGCTGTCGTGCGGGCCCGGCGCCCCCGGCGGCTGGGACGGTCCCGCCGTCCTCGCGGGACATCGCGCGCTCGGGCAACTCGTCGTCGTACGCCCGGAGTTCGCGCAGGAGGTCCCGAGCGCGCGGATGCTGGGGGAGTACGCCGCGCTCACGCCGCTGGCCGGGCCCGCCGTCCTGGTGAGCGCGCTCGCCCCCGACGCACGGCTGCTGCGCCGGGTGCTCGACGAGGCGCTCGCGACACTCGGTTGAAACGGACGGTTCCGCTCATCGGGACACTCCTCTCCGGTTATCGGATTGGTAAAGAAGCCCGATAGCGTCTGTTCTCAGAGATCGCACAGCCGCAAGGATCCCCGTACCAATCGCAACGATGTACGGGGAGGTCCCACTTGAGGGGTTTGAGACCGACGAGGCGAGTGACAGCGCTCGGCTCGGCCGGAGCGCTCGTCACGGCCACACTGATAGCCGGAGCCCTCGCAGCGCCGTCGGCCACCGCCGACTCGCGCAACAGCCACAACCGTGAGGCCCGGGGAGCGGCCATCGCCGCCGAACGGGCGGCCAAGGCCGGGATCGACTGGGCGGACTGCCCCGCGGACTGGGGCTTCGAGAAGCCCATCCAGTGCGGCTGGGTCAGCGTCCCGCTCGACTACGCCCACCCCTACGGCAAGCAGATCAAGCTGGCCGTCGACCGCATCGGGAACACGGGCACCAAGAAGGAGCGCCAGGGCGCCCTTGTCTACAACCCGGGCGGCCCCGGCGCCTCCGGCATGCGCTTCCCGCGCCGCGTCACGACCAAGGCGCCGGTCTGGGTGAACACCGCCAAGGCGTACGACTTCGTGGGCTTCGACCCGCGCGGTGTCGGCCACTCGGCGCCCATCTCCTGCATCGACCCGCAGGAGTTCGTGAAGGCCCCGAAGGCCGACCCGGTCCCCGACACGGAGGCCGACAAGCTCGCCCAGCGCAAGCTGGCCGCCCAGTACGCGGACGGCTGCGCCGAGCGCAGCGGCGCCATGCTGCCGCAGATGACCACGCCGAACACCGCGCGCGACCTGGACGTCATCCGGGCCGCCCTCGGCGAGAAGAAGCTCAACTACCTGGGCGTCTCCTACGGCACCTACCTGGGCGCCGTCTACGGCACGCTCTTCCCCAAGCACGTGCGGCGCATGGTCGTCGACAGTGTGGTCGACCCGTCGCGCGAGAACATCTGGTACCAGGCCAACCTGGAACAGGACATCGCCTTCGAGGGCCGCTGGAAGGACTGGGAGGACTGGGTCGCCAAGAACGACGCGGCCTTCCACCTCGGCGACACCCGCGGCAAGGTCCAGGAGCAGTGGCTCAAGCTGCGCGCCACCGCGAAGAAGAGCCCGCTCGGCGGGGTCGTCGGCCCGGCCGAGCTGATCTCCTTCTTCCAGAGCGCCCCGTACTACGACTCCTCGTGGGTACCGACCGCGCAGGTGTTCAGCAAGTACGTCGCCGGTGACACCCAGGCGCTGATCGACGCGGCTTCTCCCGACCTGTCGGACACCGCGGGCAACATCGCCTCGGAGAACGGCAACGCCGTCTACACGGCCGTCGAGTGCGCCGACGCCAAGTGGCCCACGAGCTGGAAGCGTTGGGACCGCGACAACACGCGGCTCCACAAGGACTACCCGTTCATGACCTGGGCCAACGCATGGATGAACCTGCCGTGCGCCACCTGGTCGGCCAAGCAGCAGACCCCGGTCGACGTGAAGACCGGCAAGGGCCTGCCGCCCGTGCTGATCGTGCAGTCCACGCGTGACGCGGCCACCCCGTACCCGGGCGCCGTCGAACTGCACAAGCGTTTCAAGGGCTCCCGCCTGATCACCGAGAAGGATGCGGGCTCGCACGGCGTGACCGGCCTGGTCAACCCGTGCATCAACTCGCGGGTGGACGGCTACCTGCTCACCGGCAGGACGGACGCCGCCGACGTGACGTGCACCCCGCACGCGACGCCGACGCCGTAGCCGTAGGCGCATGAAAGGAGGGGCGGCCGGAACCACGGCCGCCCCTCACTCGCGTCCTGGGGTCAACTCAGCGGAATCCGCGGGAACTTGCGGCCGGACGCCGCTTTCTCCTCGGCTTCCTCGGCCTTCACGACGGCCGCGTACCGGTCGACGTACTCCTGCTCGGAGAGCGTCAGGATGGCGTACATGATCTCGTCGGTGACGGCCCGCAGGATGGCCTTCTCGTGCTCCATCCCGGCGTAGCGGGAGAAGTCCATCGGCTTGCCGAAGCGGATGACCACGCGCCGGAAGTTCGGGATCACCTGGCCCGGCGGCTGCGCCTCGAACGTGCCGATCATCGCGCAGGGGATCACCGGCACCTGAGCTCTGAGCGCCATGACCGCGACGCCGACCTTGCCCTTGTAGAGGCGCCCGTCGTGCGACCGCGTCCCCTCCGGGTAGATGCCGAGCAGTTCGTCCTTGCGCAGCACGCCGAGACCCTCGCGGATCGCGGCCTGACCCGCCTCCTTGCCGGAGCGGTCCACCGGGATCTGCCCGGCGCTGCGGAAGAATATGGCGGTCAGCCGGCCTCTGATGCCGGGGCCGGTGAAGTACTCCGCCTTCGCCAGGAAGGTGATGCGCCGCTTGAGAACGGCGGGCATCAGGAAATGGTCGGAGAACGACAGATGGTTGCCGGCCACGATCGCCGGGCCCGACGACGGTATGTGCTCAAGGCCCTCGATCCGAGGCCGGAAGACCAGCCTCAACAGTGGACCCAGAAGCACGTATTTGAGCACGTAATAAAACACGCCGACGCTCCTTCACTCCCCCAGGGAGCGATCAGTGTAGGCGCGGCCGTCGCCGGGCGTAACCATTCCGGTGTGACGCTCTGTGGTCTCTTGGCCGGTATCAGACCCCTTGCGTCAGAACCTTCTCCAGTGCCCCAAGAGCTGACTGGAGTTCCTCGCCCGTGATCGTCAGTGGAGGGGCCAGCCGGATCGTCGAACCGTGGGTGTCCTTGACCAGAATTCCCTCCCGCATGAGGCCTTCGCTGATCTCGCGCCCGGTGCCGATGGCGGGGTCGATGTCGACGCCCGCCCACAGGCCGCGCGAGCGGAATCCGACGACGCCCCTGCCGACGAGCGACTTCAGTCCGCCCCGCAGAACCACGCCCAACTCGGCTGCCCTGCGCTGGAATTCACCGGTCTCCAGCAGCTCCACGACGGCCGAGCCGACCGCCGCGGCCAGCGGGTTGCCGCCGAACGTCGACCCGTGCTCGCCGGGCCGCAGCACTCCGAGCACCTCGCGGCGCGCGACCACCGCGGAGACCGGGACGATGCCGCCGCCGAGCGCCTTGCCGAGGAGCACCATGTCGGGGACGACCCCCTCGTGTTCGACGGCGAGGGTGTTGCCCGTGCGGCCCAGACCCGACTGGATCTCGTCCGCGATGAACAGACAGCCGGCGCGCCGGGTCAGTTCGCGGACGCCGGTCAGGTAGCCGTCGTCCGGGATGACGACGCCCGCCTCGCCCTGGATGGGCTCGATCAGCACTGCCGCGGTCGTCTCGTCGACGGCTGCCTCCAGCGCGGCGAGGTCGTTGTACGGGACGATCCGGAAGCCCGGGGTGAACGGGCCGAAGCCGGCCCGGGCGGTCTCGTCGGTGGAGAAGCTGACGATGGTGGTCGTGCGGCCGTGGAAGTTGTCGGCGGCCACCACGATGGTCGCCCGGTCGTGTGCGACGCCCTTGACCTCGTACGCCCACTTGCGGGCCACCTTGACCGCGGACTCCACCGCCTCGGCGCCGGTGTTCATCGGCAGCACCATCTCCTGGCCCGTCAACGCGGCCAGGGACTCGGCGAACTGGGCGAGGCGGTCGTTGTGGAAGGCGCGCGACGTCAGCGTCAGCCGGTCGAGCTGGCGGTGCGCGGCCTCGATCAACGCGGGGTTGCGGTGACCGAAGTTGAGGGCCGAGTAGCCCGCCAGCATGTCGAGGTAGCGGCGGCCCTCGACGTCCTCCACCCAGCTGCCCTCGGCGCTTGCGACGACCACTGGCAGCGGGTGGTAGTTGTGCGCGAGGACCGGCTCCTCGGCGCTGATCAGGTCGGCGGACGTACGCGTACGGGCGGGAGCGGTCATGAACGGATCTCCTGAGTGCAGCACTTGATGCCTCCGCCGGCCTTGTGGAACTCCGACAGGTCGACGGGGACGGGGACGTAACCGTGGTGGTCGAGCTGATCGGCGAGCGCCTCGGCCCGCGGGGAGATGAAGACGTGGCGGCCGTCGGAGACGGAGTTGAGGCCGAACGTCAGTGCGTCCTCGCGGGTGGCGAGCACCGCGGCGGGAAAGAGCCGGGCGAGGACTTCGCGGCTGCCGGGGGAGAACGCCTCCGGGTAGTACGCGATGTTCGCTCCGGGCCCGTCGTCGAGGACGAACAAGGCGGTGTCCAGGTGGTAGAAGCGCGGGTCCACCAGCCGGAGGGTGATCACCGGGACGCCGAAGAACTCCTGCACCTCGCGGTGCGCCTCGGGCGTCGTACGAAATCCGGTGCCCGCCAGGAGGTAGCGGCCGGCGGGGATCAGGTCGCCCTCGCCCTCGCACACCGACTCGGGGCGGTACACGTCGTAACCGGCCGACTTGAACCAGGTCTCGTACACGGCGGACTCGGGCCGCCGTTGGGGCGCGTGGAAGAAGGAGCCGAAGACGCGGCCCGCCAGGACGAGCGCGGAGTTCGCCGCGAACACCATGTCCGGGAGGTCGGGGACCGGCTCCACGGCGTCGACGGTGTGGCCATGGGCGCGATAGGCGCCGATCAGGGCCTGCCACTGGTCGTGGGCCAGATCGACGTCGACCGTCGTGTCGGGATGCATCCAGGGATTGATCGCGTACTGCACGGCGAAGTGTCTGGGTTCGCAGACAAGGAAGCGCCGGGGGCGCGGCACACGGCTGTCGGGCACAGAGAGGGTCCTCCGCTTCCTGCGGTGTCGACGGGGGGTGCCTCCAAGGTAGGAAACGGGAGATACCGGCGACAAGTGAAGAAAGCTGCGCGCATACGCAGTATTGCTGCGTGGTCTGCCGTGTCAGCGCACGTTTCCTGCGTCGTACGGGGCCGGCCGGGTCGCGCCCGCCTCCGGAGCCTCCGGCAGCAGATGGGACAGCACCATGTAGCTGATCGTCTTCCGGATGAACGGCTCGGTACGGATCCGTTCGAGCACCTCCTCGAAATGCCCCACATCCGTGGCGCGCACATGGAGCAGCGCGTCCGCACCGCCGGTCACGGTCATCGCCGCGGTGATCTCCGGATGGTTGCGGACCACCTCCGCGAGCCGCCGGGGCGGGGCCGCGCCCTCGCAGTACACCTCCACGTACGCCTCGGTGCGCCAGCCGAGCGCCGCGGGCTTCACGGTGGCCGTGAACCCGGTGATCACGCCTGTCTCGCGCAGCCGGTCCACCCGGCGCTTGACCGCGGTCGCCGACAGGCCGATCGCCGCGCCGATCTCGGAGAAGCTCGTCCTGGCATTGGCCATCAGGGCCGTGATGATCTTGCGGTCGAGCTCGTCGAACATCGCGGGCTTGCTGCTCATGGCGGCACTGTATCCAGCGACGACGTCCACGCCCCGCACATGTCCAGGCGCCCGAATTCCTCTTACACTCCACGTTCATGCTGCGCGCGCTCGCCGTCGACGACGAACAACCCTCCCTGGAGGAACTCCTGTACCTGCTGAACGCCGATCCCCGGGTCGGCATCGCCGAGGGCGCGAGCGACGCGACCGAGGCGCTGCGCCGCATCAACCGGGCACTGGAGTCCGGCCCCGACGGGCCCGAGGCGATCGACGTGGTCTTCCTCGACATCCACATGCCCGGGCTCGACGGACTCGACCTCGCCCGGCTGCTCACCGGGTTCGCCAAACCGCCCCTCGTCGTGTTCGTCACCGCCCACGAGGGCTTCGCCGTCCAGGCCTTCGATCTCAAGGCCGTCGACTACGTCCTCAAGCCCGTCCGCCGCGAACGCCTCGCCGAAGCCGTCCGCCGGGTCGCCCAACTGATGGACGCCGCCCCGCCGATACCCGTGCACGAACCCGACCCCGACCACATATCCGTCGAACTCGGCGGCGTCACCCGCTTCGTGGCCGTCGAGGACATCACCCACGCCGAGGCGCACGGCGACTACGCCCGGCTGCACACCGCCCAGGGCAGTCACCTCGTCCGTATCCCGCTGTCCACCCTCGAAGAGCGCTGGCGCTCACGCGGCTTCGTCCGCATCCACCGGCGCCACCTCGTCGCCCTGCGCCACGTGGACGAACTCCGCCTGGACGCGGGCACGGTGAGCGTCCTCGTCGACACGGTCGAACTCCAGGTCAGCCGTCGGCACGCCCGCGAACTGCGGGACCTGCTGATGCGCCGGACCGCGAACTGAGGAGAGGGCCGACATGCCGCACGATCCCGTCGAACGCCGCGTCGTCGTCACCGGAGTGCCCCGCCGCACCCGCCGGACGTCCGGCTACTACCGCCCCCGCACCGAGATCGACGAACAGACCACCCTCGGCCACACCTACGTCCGCTCCCTGATGCACAGTCAACTCAGGGTGGCGCTCGTGGTGTTCGCGGTCCTTGTGCTGCTCGTGGGACCGCTGCCCCTGGTGTTCGCCGCGATGCCCGACAGCGCGAGCCTGGAGTGGGCCGTGCTCGGCTTCGGCCTGTACGCGCCGCTGGTACTGCTCGCCCGCTGGTTCGTGCGCCGCGCCGAACGCAACGAACGGGACTTCGTCCGACTCGTCGAGGACCAGGACCGCTGAGCCAGGTGAACGAGAACTACGCCGTCCCCGCGGTCGCCCTCGTGGTCGTGGCGACCGTCCTGGTCGGCGCGTTCGGCCTGCGCATCTCCCGGACCACCTCCGACTTCTACGTCGCCTCGCGCACCGTCGGCCCCCGCCTCAACGCGGCCGCGATCAGCGGGGAGTACCTCTCCGCCGCATCCTTCCTCGGCATCGCCGGCCTCGTGCTCGTCCAGGGCCCCGACATGCTCTGGTACCCCGTCGGCTACACGGCCGGCTATCTCGTCCTGCTGCTGTTCGTCGCCGCCCCACTGCGCCGCTCCGGCGCGTACACGCTGCCCGACTTCGCCGAGGCACGGCTCGGCTCGCAGGCGGTGCGCCGCCTCGCCGGCGCCTTCGTCGTCGGGGTCGGCTGGCTGTACCTGCTGCCCCAACTCCAGGGCGCCGGCCTGACGTTGGCGGTGCTGACCGACGCGCCCGACTGGTTCGGCGGGGTCCTCGTCGCGGTCGTCGTGGTCGCGACCGTCGCCGCCGGCGGCATGCGCAGCATCACCTTCGTCCAGGCCTTCCAGTACTGGCTCAAACTGACAGCCCTGCTGGTCCCCGCACTCTTCCTCGTCCTCGCCTGGCAGGCCCACGGAGCACCCCGCCCCGCCTTCGACGAACCGACGACCTTCCGTGAACAACGCGTCGTCAAGGTCGACGACAGCCTCGACCTCAAGCTGAGTCGCCCCCTCGACATCACGGTGACCGGCACCATCGACCACCGCCGCCACGACGGCGAACGCGTCCGCCTGCCCGCCGGCGTCCACCACATCACCCACGGCACCCAACTGACCTTCGCCCGGGGCACCCCCGTCCCCGCCGCCGACCGCGGCACCAACGGCGGCATGTCGACCTCGCTCGCCGCGGGACGGCAGGAACGCCCGCTGTACGCCACCTACGGCCTGATCCTCGCCACCTTCCTCGGCACCATGGGCCTGCCCCATGTGGTCGTCCGCTTCTACACCAGCCCGCACGGCGTCGCCGCCCGCCGCACCACGGTCGCCGTACTCGGCCTGATCGGCGCCTTCTACCTCCTCCCGCCCGTCTACGGCGCCCTCGGCAGGCTCTACGCCCCCGAACTCGCCCTCACCGGCAACGCGGACGCCGCCGTCCTGCTGCTGCCCGACCGTCTGATCGGGGGAGTCGGCGCGGACCTGCTCGGCGCGCTGGTGGCGGGCGGGGCCTTCGCCGCGTTCCTGTCGACCGCGTCCGGACTGACCATGGCGGTGGCGGGCGTCCTCACCCAGGACGTGCTGCCCTCCCGCGGCGTACGGCACTTCAGGCTGGGCACGGTGCTCGCCATGGCCGTCCCGCTCATGGCGAGCGTGCTGGTGGGCGGGCTGCCGGTCGCCGACGCCGTGGGACTCGCCTTCGCCGTCTCCGCCTCGTCCTTCTGCCCGCTGCTCGTCCTCGGCATCTGGTGGCGGCGGCTGACCCCGCCGGGCGCGGCCGCCGGGATGCTGATCGGCGGCGGCTCCGCGCTGGTCGCCGTCGGCGCGACCATGGCGGGCTACCCCGGCTCGGGTGCCCTGCACGCGCTGCTCGCCTGGCCCGCGCTGTGGTCGGTGCCGCTCGGGTTCGTCACGATGACGCTGGTGTCGCTCGCCACGGCGGGCCGGGTACCGGCCGGCACGGCGGCGATCCTCGCCCGGTTCCACCTGCCGGAGGAACTCACCGACGGCCAGATGCGCGCGGCCGTGCACGCGAAGGAGCGGGAGGCCCAGGCATGAGCGGATTCCTGGCGGGCCTCTGCGTGGCCGTACTCCCGCTGCTCGCGGCCGGATTCTGGCTGGGCCGGCGCACCGCGCGCCCCGAAAGCCTCGGCGGCCTCGGCACCCCCGTCGAGCACGCCACCTTCCAGACCCTGCACACCGCCTCCCTCGCTGCGCCCCCGCTGCGCGCGGGCCTCACCGGCGAAACGGCCGGCAGGTCAGCCCGGCGGCTGCGCACCCTGCTCGGCACGGACGCGCTCTGCCTCACCGACCAGGAGACCGTCCTCGTCTGGGACGGGGTGGGCGAGCACCATCGCACCGAGATCATGGAGCGGCTCGCCGGTCCGCTGGAGACCGGCCGCGGCGAGGCCTTCCGGCTCAGCTGCGACGCCCCCGACTGCCCGCTGCGCTGGGCCGTCGTCGCCCCCCTCACCGTCGACGACCGGGTGCACGGAGCGCTCGTCGCCTGCGCGCCCCGCGAGTCGGCGGTCCTGGTCCGGGCCGCGGGCGAGGTGGCCCGCTGGGTGAGCGTCCAACTGGAACTGGCCGACCTCGACCAGTCCCGCACCCGCCTGATCGAGGCCGAGATCAGAGCCCTGCGCGCCCAGATATCCCCGCACTTCATCTTCAACTCGCTCGCGGTGATCGCCTCGTTCGTCCGCACCGACCCCGAGCGCGCCCGCGAACTGCTCCTCGAATTCGCCGACTTCACCCGCTACTCGTTCCGCCGGCACGGCGACTTCACCACCCTCGCCGACGAACTCCACGCCATCGACCACTACTTGGCCCTCGTTCGCGCCCGCTTCGGCGACCGCCTCTCGGTCACCCTGCAGATCGCCCCCGAGGTGCTGCCGGTCGCCCTGCCCTTCCTCTGCCTCCAGCCGCTGGTGGAGAACGCCGTGAAGCACGGCCTCGAAGGCAAGACGGACAAGAGCCACATCAGCATCACCGCGCAGGACACCGGAGCCGAGGCCCTGGTCGTCATCGAGGACAACGGCACCGGCATGGACCCCGACCGGCTGCGCCGCATCCTGGCCGGGGAGGTCGGCGTATCGGACGGCATCGGACTGTCGAACGTCGACGACCGGCTGCGCCAGGTGTACGGCGACGACTACGGCCTCGTCATCGAGACCGCGCTCGGCGCGGGCATGAAGATCACGGCGCGGCTGCCGAAGTACCAGCCGGGCGTGCACTCGGCGGCGCGCCTGCCGAGGGAGCGTGAGTGAACGTCACTGCATCATGTGCTGCGTGACGCCACCATCCCGAGTGTGATCAGACCGAGCACGACCCAGCCGAACCACAGCCAGCCGTTGCTGCCGAGCGCCACCGTGTAGGCGGTCACCGCTACCAGGGCGCTGACGGTGAGCACCCCCATCGTCTTCGTCGATCCGGGCGTGGAACCGGGCATCGCGAAACCCTCCTCCAGGCGGGTCCGCGACGCGGGCCATGGCCTTGGGGCCATTTTCGCCCGGCGGGGCCGCGTTCGCCAGGGGTGGGCGGATCATCCACTGGGGGCGGCACAGACGACCAGGTAGTACCCGTCGGCCCACACGTTCTTGCTCAACAGGCCATGGGGCCCGGACGGGACGTCCTGCGCGCACTGGGCGTCCGCCGCATCCTGGGCGTTGCCGTCGCCGGAGACGGGGCCGTCGAGGTAGGTGAAGTCGACCACCTGATCCTGGTGGGGCTTGTCGCAGGAGACCAGCTCGTAGCCCCGGTGCGTGCGCGCATCCCCGTCCACCGGGTTGACACAGTCGCCCTTCTGGATCTGGGCCGCGCTGTTGAAGACCATCCCGTACGCACGGAAGCCGTCCAGCGGCCCGAACACGTGGTTCGCCTTCCCGACCAGCAGACATGCGACCTCGCCGCCGGTGGCCTTGAAGCCCGGCCCGGTCGGGACGACGGCGAGACTGCGCACGTTTCCACCGAGCTTGCCCGCGGTGCCACGCGTCAGCCCCTCGCACCGGGTCGGACCCTGGGACCGGGCCAGTTCGACCGAGGAAGCCTTGTACAGCGCCATTACCTGCCCGATGTTCTGCTTGCAGCCGGTATCCACCTCCAGGTGCGAGCTGCTGGTCACGTGCTCGGGCGTGTCGTCGGGTGAGGAGACGCAGTCGCGCACCTTGAGCGGTTCGGCGAGGCCGACCGAATGCCCGTAAGGCAGCACGACCTGGTGCCCCATCGCGTACCAGTAACCTCCGCCGGCCAGGCCCAGCGCGAGGAGCGCCGAGGAGAGGGTGAGCAGGAGACGGGGGCGCTTGCGGCGGCGTCGGCCCGAGGGTCCCGGCCACGGCGTGCCGGGCGGTGGTGTCCCGTATCCCAGGGGCGGACCGAAGCCCGGGGGAGTCGGGGTCCATGCGGCGGGCGTATCCGAACCGAGGGCCGTCGGGGTGTACGGCGCCGCTGCGCCGATGTCCTGGGCCGACGGGTCGTAGAACACGCGACCGCTGGAGTCGAGGGCGGTCGGGGTGTACGGGGCCGGGGTCGCTCCGCCCTGGCCCCGGGAGCCGTCAGAGGTGGCGAGCCCGGCCCAGGGCGGCTGTGAGCCCGTGTCGAAGGGGGTCGGCGGGCGGAGCTCCGGCGTGATGATCCGGGCCAGGGCCGCCGCCGCGTCCTCGGCGGAGAGCCGATGGGCGGGGTCCTTGACCAGGAGCGCCTCGACCAGCGGCCCCAGGGCGCCGGCCCGCTGCGCCGGCCGCGGGTCCTCCAGCACCACCGCGGTGATGGCGGCGAGGTCCGTCTCACGGTCGAAGGGGCCGACACCCTCCACGAGGTAGTAGAGGGTGCAGCCCAGCGAGAACAGATCGGCCGCGGCGGTCGGCGGGCCGCCCGTCGCCCGCTCCGGGGCGAGATAGCCGGGCGTTCCCACCAGGGCGGACGTACGTGTCCAGCGCGTCTCCAGGGAGTCCGGCTGGACGGAGATGCCGTAGTCGGCGAGCAGGATCCGGGCCCCCGGGGTGCCCGTGCGGTCCGGCGCCAGCAGGATGTTCGCGGGCTTGACGTCCCGGTGCATGATGCCGTGCTCATGGCCTGCGGTCAGGGCGTCCAGGACCGCCAGACCGATCCGGGCGCACTCGTACGGAGCCAGCGGCCCGCGGCGGGGGAGCGCGGCGCGCAGATCCTCCGCGCCCGCCACGTACTCCATCACGATCCACGGCAGTCCCTCGTCCTCCAGGACGTCGTGGACGGTCACCACGTGCGGGTGACTGCGCAGCACCGCCGCGTGCCGGGCCTCGGCCCGGGCACGGGCGATCCGACCCTCGTGCTCCTCCGGCCCCTCCGCGGGGTTGCGGAACCTGATCTCCTTCAGCGCCACGTCGCAGTCGAGACGCTGGTCGTGGGCGAGCCAGACATGGCCCATCCCGCCGGAGCCGATCCGGTCGAGCAGCAGGTACCGGCCGGCGATGATCCGGCCCACTCCCGACTGCGGTGATCCTGGTGCCATCCGGTGTGCTCCCGGGTTCTGCGTGGAATCGGTACGGTCAGGCCGTGCTCACGGAGGACTCACCCGAGGTGGGCTCGCCCGGCGCGGTGTCGCTGATGCCGGGTTCGGCCGAAACGACCTCGCTCGACGTCGGCGATTCGCTGAGGGTCGGCTCAGGGGAGGTCGCTTCGCTCGCGCTCGCTGAGATGTTGTCTGTCGGCAGCCCGCCGGTGCCGCCGTCGTCGGAGCCGCCCGTGGACGACCCGCCTGTTGTCGGGCTTGTGGGGTCAACCGTTGTCGGGCTGGTTGTCGGGCTTGTGGGGTCAACCGTTGTCGGGCTGGTCGTCGGGCTTGTGGGGTCGACAGTTGTCGGGCTGGTCGTCGGGCTTGTGGGCCCGGCAGTCGTGGGGCCGGTCGTCGACTCCGTCGGTGTTGGGGACTGGGACGCCACGAGCAGCGTCACCGACTCCCCCCAGGTCCGGTCAGTGCCCTCGGGCGGGTTGCTGCCCGTGACGATCGCGTCGTCGGCGGGCTGCTCACCTTCGTACGCCGGGGTCAGCCCCTCCGCGGCCAGCGCGTTGGCGGCGTCGGCGTACCGCTGCTGCGTCACGGCCGGCACGGTCCGCGGGGCGTCCTTCTGGAAGGTCTCGTCCTCGGTGTCCATGCCGGCGTCGCGGGCGATCACCGTGTCGGGGTTCTGGACGTCGATGAGCTGGAGCCGGTCGACCTTGGCGTCCCCCGGCGGTGCCTGGACGACCATCGCGTCGTGCGGCTTGTAGCTCTTCCACTTCTTGTTGCCGTGCTCGAACTTCACGGAGATCTTGTCGGCGCTGTGGGTGAAGGGGCGCAGCGGATTACCGCAGGAGCACTTCACGGCGGGAAGTCCCTGCTGGTCGACCAGAATCGCGATCCCTGCCTGGAGCAAGGAGTCGTAGGAGACGGACTTTCCGCCCTTGAAGTCGTGATTCTGCACGAGAGTGTCGTGGCGCAGAACCACGGGTGTGAGCTTGTCGATGTATTTACCGATCTGGTCCTGACGTATATCCAGGACCTTCGCCCATTCCCGCGCTTTCGCGGAGTTGCCGGGGTCGGTGAGGAATTTCCTGAGCTTCGTCACGAGGCACGTGCCGGGCTTCGTGGACCCGCCGAACACACCCGTCGAGTCGTCGTCCTCTCCGTTGCCCTGCCCGTTGCCGTCGCCGCTTGATCCGTCGACCGGCTGCTCCTCTGTGCCGCCGTACAGTCCAGGCAGGTTGCTCGCCTGCACCCCGCTGGGAGTGTCGGGCTGCAGACCGGTCACGTCCTTGCCGAGCCCCTTGCTCTCGTCGAAAAAAGGAGCGAGCGACGAAACGTTGGCCGCGACAGCTCGTACGGCGAACATCTGATCGGATGTGCAGCCGTTGATACCGGCGATCACCAGCGCGAAAATCGCCAGCAGAGCGGTCCTACGGGCTATGGATATCCCAGCCCTTTGCATTCCTGAGCGCATTGTCATGACCGCTCCCCCTGCGGTTCCCCCGTGGCCCCCGCGGATCGAATCGGAGCGATAGATCGGATCGAAGGATCAGATCGAACGCGGGGCTTTCCACTTCATGCTACTGAGCGGAAACGCCTTACCGTCAAGGGCGGTTACCGTATTGTCGATGAAGCCGATGTGACCTTTTGGGGACAAGGGGAAAGCGTGCAGGGGGAGGGGCGGGAGGAAACGGAGTTCCCTCAGTTCCCGCGTGCGTTCAGTGAGGCCAGATAGGCGTTGTACTCCGCCAGCTCCTGATCCCCGTCGCGATCCGCCGCCCGGTCCTTGCGGCGGGCCTGCCGCTGCTCGGAGCCGTACCACTGGAACAGCAGTGCGAGGAGCACGAGGACGGACGGGATCTCACTGAAGGCCCAGGCGATGCCGCCCGCCGCGGTCTGGTCGGAGAGCGCGTCGATGGCGAGCGAGGCGGGCGGGTTCTTGTACGTCTCGACCATCGGCTGGGACGCCATCATCAACGCGATGCCGAAGAACGCGTGGAAGGGCATGCCGGCGAACAGCTCCAGCATCCGCATCAGGTAGCCGGGCCGGTTCGGACCGGGGTCGACGCCCATGATCGGCCAGAAGAAGACCAGGCCGACGGCGAGGAAGTGGCACATCATCGCGATGTGCCCGGCCTTCGAGCCCATCAGGAAGTCGAAGATCGGCGAGAAGTAGAGCGCGTAGAGGCTCGCGATGAACAGCGGGATCGTGAACGCGGGATGCGTGATGATCCGCATGTAGCGGCTGTGCAGGAACAGCAGCAGCAGTTCCCGGGGGCCCTTCTTGCCTCGCGTCGCGGAGACCGGCAGGGCGCGCAGCGCCAGCGTGATCGGCGCCCCGAGCAGGATCAGGATCGGCGACAGCATGCTGATCACCATGTGCTGCACCATGTGCACGCTGAACATGACCATGCCGTAGTCGTTGAGTCTGGTGCACATGACGAGCATCACGGTCAGTACGCCCACGACGAAGGACGCCGTCCGGCCCACGGACCACTTGTCGCCGCGTCGTGCGAGCCGGACCACTCCGTAGCCGTACAGGCCGAGGCCCACCAGGCAGGCGACGAGGAAGAACGGGTCCGCGGACCACTCGAGCCCCCGCCCCAGCGTGAACGGCGGCAGATCCATGGTCATGCCGTGCTCGCCGTGATCCATCCGCCGGCTCCTGATTCGTACTGGTTGTGCGCTGTCTGTCCGCACCAGAGTAGAACCGCCCCCGGCCGCTGCTGCGACCGGGGGCGGCTTCACTCGTATCGGTGCTACAGCACGCACTCCGCCTCGGCGTACCGGTCCTCGGGGACCGTCTTCAGCGTCTCGACGGCCTCGGCGAGCGGGACCATCACGATGTCGGTGCCGCGCAGCGCGGTCATGTGGCCGAACTCGCCGCGGTGCACGGCCTCCACGGCGTGCCAGCCGAAGCGGGTGGCGAGGACGCGGTCGTACGCGGTGGGGGTGCCGCCGCGCTGGACGTGCCCGAGGATGACCGGGCGGGCCTCCTTGCCGAGGCGGTGCTCCAGCTCCAGGGAGAGCTGGCGGGCGATGCCCGCGAACCGCTCGTGGCCGTAGACGTCCTTGCCGCCCTCGTCGAACTCCATCGTGCCCGCGCGGGGCTTGGCGCCCTCGGCGGCCACGACGATGGCGAACCGCTTGCCCGCCGCGAAGCGCTCGCCGACCTTGGCGGCCAGCTCCTCGATGTCGAAGGGGCGTTCCGGTACGACGATGGCGTGCGCGCCGGCCGCCATGCCGGAGTGCAGCGCGATCCAGCCGGTGTGGCGGCCCATGACCTCCACGATCAGCACGCGCTGGTGGGACTCGGCCGTCGTCTTCAGCCGGTCCAGGGCCTCGGTCGCGACGCCGACGGCCGTGTCGAAGCCGAACGTCACATCCGTGACCGCGATGTCGTTGTCGATGGTCTTGGGCACGCCGACGATCGGCAGACCGCCGTCGGACAGCAGCCGGGCCGCCTTCAGCGTGCCTTCGCCGCCGATCGGGATGACCGCGTCCAGACCGAGTTCCTCAAGATGGCCCTTGGCCCGCTCCACGCCGTCCCGCAGATGCTCGGGCCGGACCCGGGAGGAGCCGAGGATGGTGCCGCCGCGAGCCAGGATGCCGCTCACCGCGTCGAGGTCGAGCTTGAGGTAGTCGCACTCCAGAAGGCCCTTCCAGCCGTCACGGAAGCCGATGACCTCGTCACCGTGATCGACGACGGCGCGGTGTACGACGGACCGGATGACGGCGTTCAGACCGGGGCAGTCGCCGCCTGAGGTGAGGACACCAATACGCATAGCCCGAAATACCTTCTCAACGTGGGCCGGGGACCGGACCACGCTGTCCGGCGGAATCCCGGTCACCCTACCGGCGGGATGGGGTGGTGCCGTAGCAGGCGTCCGCCTGGTGGACTCGGCCGCACAAGTGAGCGGAGAGTCCGTCAAGCGGGCCCGGTGACCACCGTGCCGCAAGCGCCTCGGGCGCGCTTGAGGTATCCCTCGAGCGCGCCTCGTGGAGACCCGGTCCGGCCCGCCCCGCGCAGCGCTGCGACCCCTACGCGGGCTGCGTCGCCGCCGCGATGCGCTCGTTGCGCAGCGCCTCGTACCAGCGGTCGTCGATCGGCGGCAGCGCGTTCACGTCGAGCGCCAGCTTCAGCAGCAGGTCCGCGATCAGCGGATTGCGGGCGAGCACGGGACCGTGCATGTACGTACCGAAGACGGTGTCGTTGTACGCGCCCTCCGTGCCGTCCCCCGTGCCGTTGCCGTTGCCCAGCTTCACCTTGGCGAAGGGGCGCGCGGTGGGGCCGAGGTGCGTGACGCCCTGGTGGTTCTCGAAGCCCGTCAGCGGAGGCAGGCCGAGGCGCGGGTCGATGTCGCCCAGTACGTCGCCGACGCAGCGCTCGCCCTCGCCGCGCACGGAGACCACGTCGAGCAGGCCGAGGCCCGGCTCGCGCTGGCCGAGGTCGTTGATGAACTCGTGGCCGAGGATCTGGTATCCGGCGCAGACCGAGAAGACGATCGCTCCGTTGCCGACCGCGCGGTGCAGACCGCCGTCGCGGCGCAGCCGCTCGGCCGCGAGCCGCTGCGGCCGGTCCTCACCGCCGCCGATCAGGTAGATGTCACCGGAGGTGGGGATCGGCTGGTCGCTGCGCACGTCGAGACGGGCCACGTCGAGACCGCGCTGGCGGGCCCGGCGCTCGACCACGAGGGCGTTGCCCTGGTCGCCGTAGGTGCTCAGCAGGTCCGGGTAGATCCACACCAGGCGCAGGCTGTTGTCGCTCATTCTCTTCGTCCTCACTGGATTGCGCGGATCAGTTGCCGACACGACGCCTCAGGTCCTGGAAAGCGGTGTAGTTGGCGATGACCTCGATGCGTCCCGGCGGTGCCATCTGCACGGCCTGTTCGAGGTTCTCGCAGACCTGGAAGTGCTGGTTCGCGACCTCCAGGCGCACGGCGAGGTCGAGCTTGCGGTCGCCGAGGACGAAGATCGGATGCCCGGTGAGCCGGGTGTAGTCGACGTCCCACAGCCAGGAGGTGTCGGTGCCGTCCGCGCCGCGCGCGTTCACCGACAGGATGACCGGGGTCGGCGGCGGGTCGATCAGCGAGAACGTCTCCAGCCAGCCGGCCGGGTTCTTCGCGAGCAGCAGACGCAGGTCGCGCTGCATGAACTGCACCACGTCGTAGCGTCCGGCCACGGCCTGTACCTGGTACATGCGCTCCAGGGCGACCTGCGGCGGTACGCCGAAGACGGCGGCGACGGCGGCCGACGACGCCGCGTTCGCCTTGTTGGCGCGTCCCGGCAGCTGCAGGTGGATGGGCCAGGCGGAGCCGTGCGGGTCCAGGACGTGGTCACCGGACAGGGCCCAGGTGGGCGTCGGGCGGCGGAAACCGCAGTCGCCGCAGAACCAGTCGTCGCCGGGGCGCTGCATCACACCGCCGCAGGACGGGCAGGACCAGGCGTCGTCCTTCCACATCTGTCCGGCGGCCACCCACATGACGTTGGGCGAGGAGGACGCGGCCCACACGACCAGCGGGTCGTCGGCGTTGGCGACCACGACGGCCTTGGAACCGGCCAGGCCCTCGCGCCAGTGCTCGGCCATCATCCGCGTCTCGGCGGCCCGGTCGAGCTGGTCGCGGGAGAGGTTGAGCAGCGCGATGCACTTGGGGTCGGTGTCGCGCGCGACACCGGAGAGGTACTTCTCGTCGACCTCGATCACCGCGAACCTGGCGTCCGAGCCGCCGGCCAGTGCCGAGGTGATACCGGCGGGCATGTTGGCGCCCAGCGCGTTCGACACGACCGGCCCGGCGGCGCGCAGTGCCTCCGCGATCAGCCGGGTCGTCGTGGTCTTGCCGTTGGTCGCCGACACCAGGATCACGTCCAGGTGCGTGGCGAGCCTGGCCAGCAGGTCGGGGTCGAGCTTGAGTGCCACCCGGCCGCCGATCACCGATCCGCTGCCGCGTCCGGCGGCGCGCGAGACGGCCGCTGCCGCCTTGCCCGCCGTCACGGCCAGCTTGGCCCGCGGCGTCAGCGGGTCCGAGTTGCCTGACATCGTTCTCGATCCTCCTTGCGTACGCGCCGCGCCCCTGCCCCCGGCACCGTGTGGGCCTCAGCCTATCGAGATCCACTCACGTGCCCGAATCGCGGCACCTCCACGGTGCCCGCGCGCTCGTCGCGCGTCATTGAGGACCGTACCCTTGCCGCCATGCGACACAGCTCCATCCCGGGCGCCCGAGGGCGCGTCCGGCCCCTGACCCTGCTCGGCGACCCCGCGCTGCACACGGAGTGTGCGGACGTCACCGACTTCGGTCCCGAACTCGCCCGCCTCGTCGAGGACATGTTCGCCACGATGTACGCCGCCGAGGGCGTCGGCCTCGCCGCGAACCAAGTCGGCGAGCCGCTGCGGGTCTTCGTGTACGACTGCCCGGACGACGAGGACGTCCGCCACGTAGGGCATGTGGTGAACCCACGCCTTGTCGAGGCGGACGGTGTGGTCCTGCGCGGTCCCGAGGGGTGTCTGTCCCTGCCGGGGCTGGAGGCGGGGACGGAACGGTACGACCACGCGGTCGTCGAGGGGTTCACGGCGACCGGCGAGCCGGTGACCGTGCACGGCACGGGGTGGTTCGCCCGGTGTCTTCAGCACGAGTGCGATCATCTCGCCGGGGGCGTTTACGTGGATCGCCTCACGGGGTGGCGCAAGAGGCGTGTTCTGCGGAAGGCCGCGCGGGCGCCGTGGGGGCGGTGAGTCGCCTGGCGGCTGCGGGTTGATTGTGGCTGGTCGCGCTGTTCCCCGCGCCCCTTTGGGGCGCTTGCCATAGGGGCGGCTCAGAACCCGGGCCCGCCGACCTTGTCCCCTGCCGCGGCGAGTCGTCCCCACAGCAGGTCCGCCAGGCTGCGCACCAACTCGGCCCGCGTGCAAGGGCGTTCGCCGAGCCACCAGTCGCCGGCTGCGTGCATCATGCCGACGATGCCGTGGCCCCAGACCCGGGCGAGCTGCTGGCTGCCGGGGCCGAGGTCGACGCGCTCCTCGATGACCTCGGCGAGTTCCTCGCCCATGCGGCGAAGCAGGGGAGCGGAGTGCTTGCCGACGTCGAAGCCGGGGTCGCCGGGCTGGCCGCCCTCCGCCGGATGCATCAGGAAGCGGTACACCTGCGGGCGGGCCTCGATGGCCGCCAGATAGGTGTCGAGCGTCGCCTCGACCCGCTCCCTGCGCTCGGCCGGGGCGTCCAGTGCGGCCCGCAGCGCTCCGAGGAGGGCGTCGGTGTGCCGCGTGGCGAGAGCGGCGTAGAGTCCGCCCTTGTCGCCGAAGTGCCGGTAGAGGATCGGCTTGGTGATGCCCGCCTCGGCTGCGATGGCGTTCATCGAGGCCTGGGGGCCGTCGCGGAGCACCACGCGGTCGGCGGCCTCCAGCAGTTCACGCCGGCGGCGGTCGGCGGACCTCTGCTGGTCGGTCCGCTGTGTGGTGTCCATGATCTCTCCCCACCCGTGCTGATTCGGTGACGCCTGCGCAAACTAACACTTGGGGCCCCGTTCGTATCGAACGGGCTACCGAGTGAGACGCAGGAGTTGACTTTTACTACCGGCCAGTAACAGACTCCAGTTACCGCAAGTAACAGGCGAACGCAGCGCTGGAGGGGACATGGCCGAGTTCACCATGGAGCTCAACGACGAACAGAAGGAGGTCCGGGACTGGCTGCACGGCTTCGCCGCCGATGTGATCCGCCCTGCGGCCGCCGAATGGGACGAGCGTGAAGAGACGCCGTGGCCGGTCATCCAGGAGGCCGCGAAGGTCGGCATCTACTCCCTGGACTTCTACGCCCAGCAGTACTTCGACCCCACGGGCCTCGGCATACCCATGGCCATGGAGGAGCTCTTCTGGGGTGACGCGGGCATCGCCCTCTCCATCGTCGGCACCGGCCTCGCCGCCGTGGGCGTCCTCGCCAACGGCACCGAGGAGCAGATCGGCACCTGGATCCCCCAGATGTACGGCGATGCCAACGATGTCAAGGTCGCCGCCTTCTGCTCCTCCGAGCCCGACGCCGGCTCCGACGTGGCCTCCATGCGCACCCGCGCGGTCTACGACGAGGCCAAGGACGAGTGGGTGCTCAACGGCACCAAGACCTGGGCGACCAACGGCGGCATCGCCAACGTGCACGTCGTCGTCGCGGTCGTGGACGCGGAGCTGGGTTCCAAGGGCCACGCCTCCTTCATCGTCCCGCCGAACACGCCGGGTCTGTCCCAGGGGCAGAAGTTCAAGAAGCACGGCATCCGCGCCTCGCACACCGCCGAGGTCGTCCTGGAGAATGTCCGCATCCCCGGCTCCTGCCTCCTCGGCGGCAAGGAGAAGCTGGACGCCCGGCTCGCCCGTGCCCGGGAGAGGGCCAGGGCGGGCGGCGGCGAGCGCGTGAAGAACGCAGCGATGGCCACCTTCGAGGCGTCCCGCCCCGCCGTCGGCGCCATGGCGGTCGGCACGGCCCGGGCGGCGTACGAGGAGGCCCTGGAGTACGCGAAGACGCGTGAGCAGTTCGGGCGCCCGATCATCGACAACCAGGGCATCGCCTTCCAGCTCGCCGACATGAGGACCTCGATCGACGCGGCCCGCCTCCTGGTGTGGCGCGCCTCCTGGATGGCGATCAACGGCAAGCCGTTCACCGCGGCCGAGGGCTCCATGTCGAAGCTCTTCGCCAGCGAGACCGCCAAGAAGGTCACCGCCCAGGCGATCCAGATCCTCGGCGGCAACGGCTACACCCGCGAGTACCCGGTGGAGCGCATGCACAGGGATGCGGCTATTTATACGATCTTCGAAGGCACCAGCGAGATCCAGCGCCTGGTGATCGCCCGGACGCTGGCGGGCATGCCGATCCGCTAGCGATGGCGCAGCGGCGTCAGCTGCTCGATGTCGTAGCGCGAGCGCAGCTCCTCGATCGCCGCGTGGTCGGGCGGGCCGCCGGCCGACAGGATGTCGAGCAGCTCCTCGAAGTAGTGCTCGTGGTCGGGCGGCGGTGACGCCTGGAAGAACATCTTCGCCGGTACGTCGGTGGGGTTGGCGAAGGCGTGCGGGCACCCCGGCGGCACCACGATGACCGTGCCGGGGGTCGCCCGCACCACGCGGTTGCCCGACGAGGACTCCCAGCGACGCCAGCTGTCGGGGGTGCGCACCCGCGGCTCGAAGGCGAGCACGTCCAGCTCGCCTTCGAGGACGTAGAACAACTCCTCGCTGCGGGTGTGCACATGGGCGCCGACGTCGAAGCCGGGAGGCACGACCACCTCGAAGCTGGACGCGCTGCGCGAGTGTGTGCCGGTCACCTTGAACGTGACGTGCTGGGCTGCCGTCCGGACCGTGCGGCCGTGGCCCGGCGGCACCAGCAGCCCTTCCGGCGCCGTCATCGGCCGCTCACCATGTCACGGGCAGGGCCTCGGGCCCCCGGATCAACGCACCCTTCTTGAAGGGCACTTGGCCGGGTGGTACCGCGAGCCGCAGCCCGGGCACCCGGTCGAGCAGCGCGTCGACCATCAGCTCCGACTCCAGCCGGGCCAGCATCCCGCCCACGCAGTAGTGCGGCCCGAAGCCGAACGACACATGGGGGTTCGGGCCACGCGAGAAGTCGATGGTGTCGGGGTCGGGGAAGACGTCCGGGTCACGGTTGGCGGCCAGGTACGAGACGTACACGGCGTCGCCCTTGCGGATCCGCACGCCCCTGACGTCCACGTCCTCGGTGGCGATCCGTGAGAGCCCGACGGCGCTGCGGTGCGGGATGTAGCGCAGCAGCTCGTCGATCGCCTGCGGGCGCAGGGCCGGATCCGCGCGCAACTCGGCGCACAGGTCGGGGCGGGTGAGCAGGATGTAGAACATCTGCCCGCAGTTGTTGGTGACCGCCTCGCCGCCGATCTGGATGAGCACGGCGAGTCCGACGGCCTCCTCGACTGTCAGCTCGCCACGGCCCACCGCCGCACCGAGCAGCGAGGTGACGTCCTCGCCGGTGCTGCCGTGCCGGTCGCCGACGAGCTTCGCGAAGTACGCGCCCATCTCGTCCTTGGCCCGCTCGCTCACTTCGGCGCCGTGCGTGGAGGACAGGATCAGCTGCGTCCATCTGTGCATGGCCTGTCGGTCGGCGGCCGGGACGCCCATCAGCTCACAGATGACGGCGATCGGGAAGGGGCTCAGGATCGCCGCTGTCAGGTCGGCGGGCGGGCCCTCCCGGAGCAGCTCGCCGACCAGTTCGTCCAGCATCCGCCGGGCGTTCTCGCGCACCCGCTCCACCCCGCGCGCCGTGAAGGCGGCCGCCACCGAGCGGCGCAGCCGCGTGTGGTCCGGGGGATCGGCGAAGCCGACCGCGCCGGCCGCCGGGATGAAGTGCGGGGCGAGGCGGGTGACCTGCCGCTCCATGACCGCCGCCCGGCTGAAGCGGGCGTCGTTGGCCACGAACCTGACGTCGTCGTGGCGTGTCACCAGCCAGGCCCAGCCCTCGCCGTTGGGCAGCCGGATCCGGGTGACCGGACCCTCGCGCATCAGCTCGGACAGCACCGGGTCGAAGTCGACACCGCTCAGGTCGAGGGCGGGCCAGTCACGGACCGGGGGAAGGATCTCGGTCAGGGTCTCGTCGGTCATGCCGTCTCTTCGCTTGCGCAGTTCCAGCGGCCCAGGGCCATTTCCGCGGTGATGCCGGGCCCGAACCCGGCGAGCAGTCCGCGCGCGGCGTGCTCGGCGCCGCCCTCGTCGAACAGCCGGCGCAGCGCGTCCAGGACGACGGCGCTCGCGATGTTGCCGTACTCGGTGAGCGTGGCCCGGCTGAACCGGAAGGCCTCCGGCGGGACCTGAAGGAACTTGCTGAGGTCGTCCAGGATCCGCGGGCCGCCGGCGTGGATGATGTAGAAGTCCAGGTCGGAGGCGTTCCAGCCGTGCTGCCTGGCGAGCGCCTGGAGGGCCGGCGCGAGGGGTTCCATGGTGGTCGGCACCCGCTTGTCCAGCAGGAAGTGGAATCCGGTGGCCCGGACGTCGTACATGATCCAGTCCTCGGTCTTGGGGATCAGGTAGGAGCCGTTGCGCTCCAGGCTGATGCCGGTGCCGCCCTTGCCGCGGACGACGGCGGCGGCGATGCCGTCCCCGAACAGGCCGTTGCACAGCAGCGAGCCGACGCCGAGATCGGTCGGCTGGTAGCACAGCGAGCAGAACTCGCAGGCCACGATGAGGGCGTTGGCCTCGGGGTAGGCCGTGCAGAAGTCATGGGCCCGGTTGATCGCGGCGCCGCCCGCGGCGCAGCCCAACTGGGCTATGGGTATCTGCCGGGTGTCGCTGGCGAAGTCCATCGCGTTGATCAGCCACGCCGTCAGCGAGGGCATCATGAACCCGGTGCACGACACGTAGAGGATCACGTCGATGTCGGTGGTGAGCAGCTCGGCGTCGTCCAGCGCCCGCTGGACGACCGCGGGGACGCGGGCCTTCGCCTCGTTCTCGTAGACCTTGTTGCGTTCCTCGAAGCCCGGATGCCTCAGCGTCTCCTCGATGGGCTGCACGATGTGCCGGGTGCGGACGCCGGTGTTCTCGATCAGGCGGAGGGCCAACGGCAGTTGGGGGTGGTCCGGATGACGGGAGCGCGCCAGCTCAAGCGTCTCCTCCATCGTGATCACATGTTCCGGAACGGAGACCGCGGGTCTGCACAGAGTCGCCATGGAGCGCGCCTACTTTCGCCTTCCGGGGAACCTCTCGTCCCCCGGGCGGAAAGGGAGGGTGGTCCACCCACGATCACCCGGCGGCGCGGGGATATCGCGTCGGACTACTCCAGACCGGGGAACCCCCACAGAACATGGCAACCTGGTCGAACGAGGCCGGGACAGCCGAACCGAAGGAGTCGCGATGACGCGGACGGCCAGGGAACTGCTCGACGACACCACCGGGAAACTCGCTCCGGACCCCCATGCCAACCGGCTCCTGCCGCTGATCGCCCGGGGCGCCGCGCAGCGCTCCACGCTCACCGCCCTCGGACTGGAGCAGCACCATGTGATCGCCGCGGACCTGCGGGCCTTCCGCCATCTGGCCGAGCGGTCGGCGGCGGAGCCCGAGTGCGCGGCCTTCTTCACGCTGCTCGCGGAGGGCGAGAGCCTGGCCCGGGAGCGGCTCGGCGCGTACGCCGCCGCCTGCGGGTCGGACGAGGCGCGGACGGCGGCCTACGAGCCACTCGCGGACTGCCAGGCCTATCCCGCCTACGTGGCGTGGCTGGCGCTGAACGGCTCACCGGCCGACGTGGTGCTCGCGCTGAGCGCCAACTTCTCGGCGTGGGGCGGCTATTGCGCGGCGATCGCCCAGGCCCTGCGCCACCACTACGGCTTCACGGACGAGGCGTGCGGGTTCTTCGACCTCTTCGCCGAGCCCGCGCCGGAACTGGAGCAGAAGGCCCAGGCCGCCGTGCAGGCGGGGCTCGACGCCGGGCGGGTCGACGAGGACGCGGTGTACCGGTACGGCCGGCTGCTGCAGAGCTACGAGTCGACGTTCTGGCACGCGCTGTGGGAGCTCGACCAGCGGACCGGCTGACGCATCGTCAGTCGGTCGTGCCGCTGCTGTGCGCGATGCAGGCGACGTCGATGCGGTCGGCGAGCTTGGCGAGTTCGATGGTGAGCGCCGCCACCGTGTCCTCGTCGAGCCCGTCCTGACCGGCCTCCACCAGATGGAGCCACCGGCCGCCCACCGTGCGCAGCAGCTTGCTCACGTCGGCAGCCGACACCTGCAACGTTCCGCGGTCGTCGACGATCAGAGGCAGGGTCACTTCGCGGTTCACAGGGGGGATCGTAGCCGCGGAACGCTCACGCTCCGTGCCATACGGTGGTGATGTTGCAGAACTCGCGGATTCCGTGTCCCGCCAGTTCACGCCCGTAACCGGACCGCTTGACCCCGCCGAAGGGGAACGCCGGGTGGGACGCCGTCATCCCGTTGACGTACACGGCGCCCGCCTCCAGATCCAGGACGAACCGGTCCACCTCGGCCTCGTCGCGCGTCCACACGTTGGAACTCAGCCCGAACGGCGAGTCGTTGGCGATCGCCACCGCCTCGTCGAGATCGGCGGCGCGGTAGAGCGTGGCGACCGGGCCGAACGCCTCCTCCCGGTGGATGCGCATGTCGGGGGTGATGTCGGCGAGGACGGTCGGCGGGTAGTACCAGCCCGGCCCGTCAGGGCGCTCGCCACCGCACAGCACCGTCGCGCCGTTCTCCACCGCGTCCTCGACGAGTTCCTCCAGGTCGTCGCGGCCCTGTTCGCTGGAGAGCGGTCCGATGTCGGTGTCCTCGTCCATCGGGTCGCCGACCTTCAGAGCCTTCATCCCGGCCGTGAAGCGCTCGGTGAAGGTGTCGAACACGTCCGTGTGCACGATGAACCGCTTGGCGGCGATGCACGACTGCCCGTTGTTCTGCACCCGTGCCGTCACCGCGGTCCGCGCGGCCCGGTCGATGTCGGCCGACGGCATCACCACGTACGGGTCGCTGCCGCCCAGCTCCAGGACCGTCTTCTTGATCGCGTCCCCGGCGACGGAGGCGACCGCCTGGCCCGCCGGTTCACTCCCGGTGAGTGTTGCCGCCTTGACGCGCTCGTCGCGCAGGATGCCCTCCACCTCGCGCGAGCCGATCAGCAGCGTCTGGAAGCAGCCCTCGGCGAAGCCCGCCCGACGGAACAGGTCCTCCAGATAGAGGGCGGTCTGCGGCACGTTCGAGGCGTGCTTCAGCAGGCCCACGTTGCCGGCCATCAGCGCGGGCGCGGCGAACCGGATCACCTGCCACAGCGGGAAGTTCCACGGCATGACCGCGAGCACCGGGCCCAGCGGACGGTAGCGCACCCGCACGTGGGCGGCCCCGGAGTCCTTGACGTCCCCGTCGTCGGGCTCCTCGTCGGCGAGCAGCTCGGCGGCGTGGTCCGCGTACCAGCGCATCGCCTTCGCGCACTTGGCGGCCTCCGCGCGGGCCTGCTTGACGGGCTTGCCCATCTCGGTCGTCATCACCCGGCCGATGTCCTGCTGGTCCTCCTCCAGCAGATCGGCGGCCCTGTGCAGCAGTCGCGCCCGTTCGGCGAAGGGGGTGGTGCGATGGGCGCGGAACGCGGACTCGGCCGCCGCGAGCCTGTGCTCGATCTCCGCGCCGCTCAGGGCCTCGTATGTCCTGAGCGTCTCGCCGTTCGCCGGGTTCACCGTCGCGATGGGCATGGCCGACCTCCTGAAGACGGGCTGTTCCTCGACCCTCCCGCGCGGCACGGGCCTGCGCAACGCGGCGGGTGTCCTGTCAGCGTGCGTCCCCCGAGTGCTCCAGCAGCCGGTCGAGAAACGCGGCCTGGGCCGTCACGATCACCTCGCGGGCCCGCTCCAGGCCGAACCACTCCACCCGGTCCAGTTCGGGGAACTCCTGTGTGCGGCCCGACTTGGGCGGCCACTCCATGGTGAAGGTGCCGGGCACCGCGGTCGCCGGGTCGAGGTCCGCCTCGATCGCCCACACCGTGACGATCTTGCGGTTGGCCTGGCGGACCTCGCCGAGCGGCAGCGCCTTCCCGTCGGGCGGTGCGAGCCCCAGCTCCTCCCGGAACTCCCGGCGCGCGGCGTCCCAGGCAGGCTCGTCGGGCTCGTACTCGCCCTTCGGAACGGACCACGCCCCGGCGTCGCGGCGCGCGAAGAACGGGCCGCCCATATGGCCCAGCAACACCTCGATGCCGTCCTCGGTGTGCCGGAACAACAGCAGGCCCGCACTGCGCTTCTCCGTCACGGCTTCACCTCCGGGTGCGCGGCGAGCAGCGTCTCGACCGTGTCGGCCTCGGCGGGCGTCTTGTCCTCGCGGTAGCGCACGACGCGGGCGAAGCGGAGGGTGACGCCGGCCGGATAGCGGGTGGACTTCTGCAGGCCGTCGTAGGCGATCTCGACGACGAGTTCGGGCCGTACGGTCACCACATGGCCGTTGTCCTCGACGGCCAGTTTCCCGAGCCGCTCGGTCTGCCAGGTCAGCATCGCGTCCGTCATCCCCTTGAACGTCTTGCCGAGCATCGCGAACGACCCGTCCTCGCTCTGCGCGCCCAGGTGCAGGTTGGACAGCTTGCCGGTGCGCCAGCCATGGCCCCACTCGGCGGCAAGCACCACCAGGTCGAGGGTGTGCACGGGCTTGACCTTCAGCCAGGAGGCACCCCGCCGCCCCGCGCTGTACGGGGCGTCGAGCGCCTTGCAGACGACGCCCTCGTGCCCGCGGGCGAGCGTGTCCACGAGGAACCTCTCCGCCTCGGCGAGGTCGTCGGGCCCCTGCACGAGCGTGCGCCGCACCCGCATCGGCTCGGGCACCAGCCGCGCCAGCTCGGCGTGCCGGGCGGTGAACGGAAGGTCGAGCAGGTCCTTGCCGTCCACGCTCAGCGCGTCGAAGAAGACGGGCGAGACGGGCACCGCGGCGGCGGCCGTGGCCACGTCCGCCCGGGAGCCGACCCGCCCGGCGGTCTCCTGGAAGGAGCGCGGCCGCCCGTCCTCGTCCAGCGCGATCACCTCACCGTCCAGGATGAAGCGCTCGCCCCTCAACTCCAGTGCGGCGGAGGTGAGTTCGGGAAGCCGGTCGGTGATGTCGTCGAGGGTGCGGGTGTGGACGCGTACGACATCGCCGTCGCGGTGCACCTGGACGCGGATGCCGTCGAGCTTCTCCTCGACCGCGCAGGGGCCGAGCTTGCCGACGGCCTCGGCGACCGACGCGGCGGTGTGCGCCAGCATCGGCAGCACCGGCCGGCCGACGGTGAGCCGGAAGGCGTCGAGCGCCTGCGGCCCCTCGGCCAGCAGCGCCTGTGCCACGGTCTGCAGTGAGCCCGCGAGCATCACCGCCCGCCGGACATCCCCGGCCGGCGCGCCGGTCGCCTCGGCCAGCCCCTCGACGGCGACCGCGTCCAGCGCGCCCTGCCGCACCTCGCCGGTGAGCAGCCCGAACAGGAAACGCTGCTCGTCCTCGGTGGCCGCCGCCATCAACTCCCCGACCAGCCGCGCCCGTTCGGCCTGCGATCCGGCGCCGGAGACAGCGCCCAGTTCGGTGAGCCGGGCGTCCACCCCGCGCACGGTCAGTGAGGGCTCCGCGGCGGGGGCCACGCGGCGGCTCAGCACCTTCCAGCCGATGCCGAGCCGCCCCTGTGGCAGGCGTCCCGCCAGATACGGGATGACGATCGGCGCGTCGTCCGCGTCGGCATCCCGGAACAGCTCGGCGAGCAGGGCGATCTTCCGGGACCGTGCCGAGGCGGCGGCGACCTCCTGGGACACATGGGCGAGCCGGGTCAGCAGCATGCAGCCATGGTGCAACGGAGGCGCGCGCTCCACACCTGTACGTCGACGGCCGGGCGCGGACGCCTACGGGTGTACGGCCATGGCTATGCGCCCGCGTCGAGGTCGGACATGATCAGGTCGCCGTTGACCGTCGCGGCGGCCCGGTACCCGGCACTCGCCGCGTTCACCACCTGTTCCGCGAAGCCGATCGCGTTGCCCGCCGCCCACACACCGGGCACGGTGGTCAGGCCTGTCTCGTCGACCACGGGATAGGTGCCGAACGGCGTCTCCCGCAGCTCGGCGCCCAGCTGCTCGAACAGGCCGTTGCGCGGCACGGCCCGGGGCGCCACGAACAGCACCTCGCGGTCGTGCGAGGTGCCGTCCGCGAGCCGGACCCCGGTGAGCCGGTCGTCCTCGACCAGCAGCTCCGTCACCTGCCCGGACACCACGGTGACAGCGGCCGCGGTGAGCCGGCGCCGGTCGTCGCCCGAGAGCTCGCCCGCGGTGACCGTGTGCAGGAACAGCGTCACGTCCTTGGACCACTGGGACACCATCAGCGCCTGGTGCACGCCCGCCGGAGTCGTGGCCAGCACCCCGAAGGCCTGGTCGCGCACCTCCCATCCGTGGCAGTACGGGCAGTGCAGCACGTCCCGCCCGAAGCGCTCGGCGACGCCGGGAACCGCCGGCAGCTCGTCCTTGAGGCCGGTGGCGATGACGAGCCGGCGTGCCCCGACGGTCCGTCCGCTCGCGAGAAGCACGGTGAAGCCGTCCCCCGTCCGGGTGACCTCCGCCGCCCGGTCCCGGACGAGCTCGACGCCGTAGCGTGCGATCTCCTCGCGTCCGAGGGCGAGGAACGCGGCGGGCGGCATGCCGTCGCGCGACAGATAGCCCTGCATTTGCGCGGCGGGCGCGTTGCGCGGCTCGCCCGCGTCGACGACCAGCGTGTGGCGCCGGGCCCGGCCCAGCACCAGCGCGGCGGACAGTCCGGCCGCTCCGCCGCCGACGACGACCACTTCGTACTGCTCGGTCATGGTGACCACCTCCATGGAGAAGGTCGCCCGAACCTCGCGGGATTGACAAATGTCTTTGCCGATTCTGCAATAAGGGTATGAGTACGGATGAGGTTCTCGCGGGCGTGGGTCCACGGCTTCGGCGGCTGCGCAAGGAGCGGGAGGTGACCCTCGCGGCGCTGTCCGAGGCGACCGGCATCTCGGTCAGCACCCTGTCGCGCCTGGAGTCGGGCCTGCGCAAGCCCAGCCTCGAACTGCTGCTGCCCATCGCGCAGGCCCACGAGGTGCCCCTGGACGAACTGGTCGGCGCCCCGCCGGTGCGCGACCCGCGTGTGCGCGCCGAGCCGATCGTGCGCCACGGCCGCACGTACTGGCCGCTGACCCGGCAGCCCGGCGGCCTCCAGGCCTACAAGGTGCGTGAACCGCAGCGGAAAGCGGTGCCGGACCCGGAACCGCGGACGCACGAGGGGTACGAGTGGCTGTACGTCCTCTCCGGGCGGCTGCGGCTGGTGCTGGGCGAGCACGACGTGGTGCTCTCGGCGGGGGAGGCGGCCGAGTTCGACACGCGGGTGCCGCACTGGTTCGGGTCGACGGGGGAGGGGCCGGCGGAATTCCTCAGTCTGTTCGGGCCGCAGGGCGAGCGGATGCACGTACGGGCGCGCCCCGCGCGGGAGTGACGGACGCGACTGTTCCCTGATGGGCAAGCGACCGCTTAGTATGCGATCGAGCCCGGTCAGACGAAGCAGTCCCGTGGAGGCCCCGCATGCAGGCATGGCAAGTGCACCAGAACGGCGAGCCGAGCGAGGTGATGCGCCTGAGCGACGTGGAGCAGCCGGTGCCCGGTGAGGGCCAGGTGCTGCTCAAGGTGCGCGCGGCGAACATCAACTTCCCGGACGCGCTGATGATCCGCGGCCACTACCAGGTCCAGCCGCCGCTGCCGTTCACGCCGGGCGTGGAGATCTGTGGCGAGACCGAGGACGGGCGCCGCGTGATCGCGAACCCCGCGCTCCCGTACGGCGGCTTCGCCGAGTACGCGCTCGCGGACGCCGCAGCACTGCTGCCCGCGCCCGACGCCCTGGACGACGCAGAGGCCGCCGCCCTGCACATCGGCTACCAGACGGGCTGGTTCGGCCTGCACCGCCGCGCCCACCTGGAGGCGGGGGAGACCCTGCTCGTGCACGCGGCTGCGGGAGGCGTCGGCAGCGCCGCCGTCCAGCTCGGCAAGGCGGCGGGCGCCACCGTCATCGGCGTCGTCGGCGGAGCCGAAAAGGCCGCCGTGGCACGGGAGTTGGGGTGCGACGTCGTGATCGACCGGCGCACCGAGGACGTCATCGCCACGGTCAAGCAGGCCACCGGCGGACGCGGCGCCGACGTGATCTACGACCCCGTGGGCGGCGAGGCCTACGCCCAGTCCGCCAAGGTCGTCGCCTTCGAGGGCCGGATCGTCGTCGTCGGCTTCGCCAGCGGATCGATCCCCAGCCCCGCCCTCAACCACGCCCTGGTGAAGAACTACTCGATCCTCGGCCTGCACTGGGGCCTGTACGGCACCAAGAACCCCAAGCTGATCCAGCACTGCCACGAGCAGCTCACCGAACTCGCCGCACGCGGCGCCATCAAGCCGCTGATCAGCGAGCGCGTACCGCTGAGCGGTGCGGCGGCCGCCGTACAGCGCGTCGCCGACGGCGTCACCACGGGACGCGTCGCCGTGCTGCCCGCCCTGGAGAACGGAGCCGCCGCATGACCGCCACCACGGTCGACGCCGCCGAACTGCGCCGCCGCACCCAGGAGTTGCTGGCCGCACACCCACCCGGGACGACGGACCGCCTCGACTTCCTGCGAGCCCGCTTCGACGCCGGACTCGCCTGGGTGCACTACCCCGAGGGCCTCGGCGGACTCGCCGCCCCCCGCACCCTCCAGGCCGTCGTGGACGCGGAGCTGGAGGCCGCGGGCGCCCCGGACAACGACCCGCGGCGCATCGGCATCGGCCTGGGCATGGCCGCCCCGACGATCCTCGGCTTCGGCACGGACGAGCAGAAGCAGCGCTTCCTGCGGCCCCTGTGGACGGGCGAGGAGGTGTGGTGCCAGCTGTTCAGCGAGCCGGGCGCCGGATCCGACCTCGCGGCGCTCGGCACGCGCGCGGTCCGGGAGGGCGAGGACTGGGTCGTCAACGGGCAGAAGGTGTGGACCTCCAGCGCCCACGTGGCCCGCTGGGCGATCCTCATCGCCCGCACCGACCCCGACCTGCCCAAGCACAAGGGCATCACGTACTTCCTCTGCGACATGACCGACCCCGGCGTCGACGTGCGGCCACTGCGCCAGGTCACCGGCGAGGCCGAGTTCAACGAGGTGTTCCTCACCGACGTCCGCATTCCCGACGCGCGGCGCCTCGGTGAGATCGGCGACGGCTGGCGGGTCGCGCAGACCACGCTGAACAACGAGCGCGTCGCCATCGGCGGCATGC
This sequence comes from Streptomyces sp. NPDC005485, assembly GCF_040606085.1. Taxonomy (NCBI): domain Bacteria; kingdom Bacillati; phylum Actinomycetota; class Actinomycetes; order Kitasatosporales; family Streptomycetaceae; genus Streptomyces; species Streptomyces sp. NPDC005485. The sequence continues at coordinate 44,540 of NZ_JBEXDZ010000026.1, forward strand.
GCATCCCGCGCGAGGGCGGCATGATCGGCCCCGTCGCCAAGACCTGGCGCGAGCGCACCGACCTGCGCACGCACGACCTGCACCAGCGGCTGCTGAAGCTGTGGGTCGACTCCGAGGTCGCCCGGCTCACCGGCGAGCGGCTGCGCCAGCAGATGGCCATGGGCCAGCCCGGTCCCGAGGGCGCCGGCATGAAGCTCGGCTTCGCCCGCCTCAACCAGGAGATCAGCGGCCTGGAGGTCGAACTCCTCGGCGAGGAAGGCCTGTTGTACGAGGACTGGACCATGCGCCGCCCCGAACTCGTCGACTTCACAGGCCGCGACGCCGGCTACCGCTACCTCCGCTCCAAGGGCAACAGCATCGAGGGCGGGACCAGCGAGGTCCTGCTGAACATCGTCGCCGAACGCGTCCTGGGACTGCCGTCCGAGCCACGCACCGACAAGGACGTCGCCTGGAAGGACCTCGCCCGATGACAACGCAGAGCACCCAGCCCGACCTGTTGTACTCGGAGGAGGAAGAGGCGCTGCGCGCCGCCCTCCGCGACCTCCTCGCCGACCACTGCGACGCGGCGGGCGTGATCGCACGCATCGAGTCCGACACCCCGCACGACCGCGCCCTGTGGAAGGCGCTGGCGGACGGCATGGGACTCGCCGGTCTCCTGGTTCCCGAGTCGCAGGGCGGCCAGGGCGCGACCGCGCGCGAAGTGGCCGTGGTCCTGGAGGAGTTGGGCCGCGCCGTCGCACCCGTGCCGTACCTGACGAGTGCCGTGGTCGCGACGGAGGCGCTGCTCGCCTGCGACAGCGAGGAGGCCGCCGGGCTGCTGACCGGCCTGGCGTCAGGCCGCACGATCGGCGCACTCGCGGTCGCGCTGAACGTCGCGCCGGGGGCCGCCTTCAAGGCCGTACGCCATGAAGACGGCGCCCTGCACGGGGAGTTGACGGGGATCGCCGACGCGTCGGCGGCCGATGTGCTGCTGGTCCCGGCGGACGACGGAGCGCTGTACGCGGTCGACGCGGACGCCGTCACCATCACCGCGCAGGTCTCCCTGGACCTCACCCGGCCGGTCGCCACGGTCACCTTCGGCGGAGCCCGGGCTCGCCGGCTGGGGGACGCGGAGCCCGCGGTACGCCGCGCCCTGCGCGCCGGAGCCGGACTGCTCGCCTCCGAGCAACTCGGGCTCGCCGACTGGACGCTGACGGAGACCGTCCGCTACCTGAAGGAACGCAAGCAGTTCAACCGGCCCGTCGGCGGCTTCCAGGCGCTCAAGCACCGGCTCGCGCAGCTGTGGCTGGAGGTCGTCAACCTCCGTGCCGCCGCCCGCAACGCGGCCGACGCGCTCACCACGGGCGAGGACGCCGACGTGGCGGTGGCCGTCGCCCAGGCATACGCGGCGCCCGTCGCCGTCCACGCGGCCGAAGAGGCGCTGCAACTGCACGCAGGCATCGGCATGACGTGGGAGCACCCGGTCCACCTGTACCTCAAGCGGGCGAAGGCGGATTCGATCGCGTACGGCACCGCGGGCGCCCACCGTGAGGCACTGGCCGAACTGGTCGACCTCCAGGCCCCCTGACGTACTCCTGAAAGGCCCGGGCAAGCCCCGGAGAAGCCCGCCCCACCTGGGGCGGGCTTTTTCGTGTGCCCTGCTCCGGTGAAGTGAACGCATGACGGCAGTCCAGCCAACTCCCGTCACACACCTGCCCCTTGAGCCATCGGCACTCGCATACTCGCTGAGGTCCCGTACGGCCCTTCCCGGGAGGCAGAGCATGGCCCTCACCACTCGTCGCAGAGCCCTCACCACCCTCGGCGCCGCCCTTGCGGGCACGGTCGCCCTGCCCGCAACCCGCGCACTGGCGGGCGAACACAAGCACGGCCCGCGCCCGCTGTGGCGCGCCCACGCCCACAACGACTACGAGCACCCGCGCCCCCTGTTCGACGCCCTCGACCACCGCTTCGGCAGCGTCGAAGCCGACATCTACCTGGTGGGCGACCAACTCCTCGTCGCCCACGACCCGGTGGACCTCGACCCGACCCGTACCCTCGAATCCCTCTACCTCGCCCCGCTCGCCGCCCGCGTCAAGGCCAACCGCGGCTCGGTGTACCGGGGTCACCACAAGCCCCTGCAACTCCTCATCGACATCAAGACCGAGGGCTCGTCGACGTACCTCGAACTCGACCGCCATCTGCGCCGCTACCGGCACCTGTTCACGACGTACGCCCACGGGCGGGTGTTCCCCGGCCCGGTCACCGCCGTGATCTCCGGCGACCGCGCCGCCCGCGCACCCATGGAGGCCCAGCGCGTCCGGCGCGCCTTCTACGACGGCCGCCTCACCGACCTCGGCACCGCGGCTCCCGCCTCCTTCGTCCCGCTGATCAGCGACAACTGGACGCTCAACTTCAGCTGGCTCGGGGACGGTCCGTTCCCCGACGCCGAGCGCGAGAAGCTGCGCGGCATCATCGCGACGGCGCACGCGCGCCGCCAGAAGGTGCGGTTCTGGGCCACCCCCGACCTCGCGGGCCCGGCCCGTGACGCGCTGTGGAGCGAGCTCCTCGCCGCCGACGTCGACTACCTCAACACCGACGACCTCGCCGGTCTGGAGGCGTTCCTCGACGCGCACGAACGGGTGTAGACACCGGGCGCGGAGACCCGTGTTCGAAGGGGCACGGACACCACACGTTCGGAGGACACGTCAGCCGCCCGGACGAACCCCCCGCTACGCGACACTTGCGGCCGAAAGCCGCGGTATCGACGTGGCGGAGGAGGTTGACGATGGCCATTTCCATCTCTGTGGTGGTCCTGCTGCTGATTCTCGCGGTGGTATTCCTGCGCAACGGCGCGCTGAAGCTGTCGCACGCCCTGGTCTGCGTCCTGCTCGGCTTCTACCTGGCCAGTACCAGCATGGCGCCGACCATCCACGAGGGTCTTACGGCGACAGCGGACATCGTGAGCAGCCTCAATCCGTGACGTCGCCGACGAGGTGCGCCGCGCTCTCCTCGTACTCCAGGCAGAGGCGTGCCTCGTGCACACGGCCGTGCACGCACGCGTGAGCGGCGTTCGTCACGGCGGCGGCCGCGTACCAGGCGAGACGGGCGCTCCGGGAGGCCGCGTCAAGCGTGCCGTCGGCCGGCTCCGGTTCCGTCAGGTGGTCGGCGGCGGCCTGGATCTGGTCGAAGCTGTCCAGCATGGTCCGCAGCGTCACCTCGGGGCCTCCCGCCAGTCGGTTGCGGACCTCCGCGAGCACGCCCCTGAGTACATCAGGGCTGCCCGCTCCGGTCCGCTCGTGGAAGTGGTCGAAGTGCGGCAGGAGCCGCTCGGCCACCGCCGCGGCAAGGGTGGTGCGCTCGTCCACGGACAGCGCGGCGAGGTCCGTCACGGTGTGGAGAACACCCCGATGCCGTTCGGAACCGGCCGCTCCGCGCCTCCGCTCGGATGGTTGCGCACGCTGACCGCCTGCGCCCCCGGCTCTCGGGCGACCAGCGTGGTGGAGCCGCCGCCGTCGAGGCTGAAGGCCTCGTCGGAGCCCAACTTCCGCATGGTGGCCGCCACTTCGGCGATGGTGAGACCGCTGCGGTACTCGGGGGCTCCGTCCAGGGCGAGCAGCAGCAGACGGCGCCCGCCGTCCGAGATGCCCACCGCGGTCCGTACCGCCGAGGTCGTGTTGTCGAGACCGGGCAGCGGCTGACCGTGGGCGAGGACCGGGTAACCGCCGAGCGCGAAGCGGTACGACACCTTGCTGGTGCGCGCCACCAGGCGGTGCCGTACGAGGACCGGCACGCCCGTCGACAGCTTCCGCAGCTGCCGGGCGCCTCCCTCACGGCCGACCAGGACGGTCGTGCCCGCCGCGACGGGCCCGCTGCCCGGTGTGTCGGCCGACGACACCACCCGACCGTTTCGGACCGTCACCTCATAGGTGTCCGCACTGCAGGGCGCGGCCCGGTCGGTGTCCGTGCCGCAGGTGGCCCGTACCCGGGAGACGCTGCCCCAGTCCGAGGTGAACGCACCGATGGAGTTCTCCGGCAGCGCGTACTGGTTGAGCCCGCCCAGCGGAAGCCGTCCCTCCGGGGTGCTCACGGAACCGTCGAGAGCCAGGCCGTCGAGCCGGGCCCGGCCGTCGACGCCGACACCGAGTACGTCCTTGGTGCTGGTACCCGGCGGCAGCGCCGGCCCGAACCGCTGACCGTCCGGCACCGCCGCCTTGAGCGGGCGCCCGCTCGCGATCGCCGGGCCCACGGTCGCGCCGGTCGCCTCGACCCCCGGATGCTGCGTCTCGGTGATGTTGAAGAAGTCGCCGTTCACCCCCGCGACGGCACCCTGGCTGTCGGCGAGCCGGGAGACGGGCGCACGGGCGGCGACGGCCCCGGGGTGGAGCAGGTCGAGGCGCACATGCGGGTTGCCGAGGTCGACGCCGACCACATGCGCGTGCGTCACCCCCTTGGCCGCGGGGATGTCGAACTCGGTGTACGTGACGCCGGGTGCGAGGTCGGCCGCCGCCGCGCTCTGCGCACCGCTGGCCGGTGCCGCCCCCACCAGGGCCGCACCGGCCAGCGCACTCCAGGCCGCGAGAACCGACAGTGCCGTTCTGAACCGTCCGTTGCGACGTGTCACAGTCCCCCCTGATGTCTCGTCAACTCTCGCAGGACACAGGGGAAGTGCACCAGATGGCGGCGGCCGCCCGGGGGACTACGTGCCGACGACGCGGGAACGGATCAGGAAACGCACTCCTTCGGGTGCCTCCAGTGAGAAGCCGCTGCCCCGGCCCTGCACGACGTCGACGATCAGCCGCGTATGGCTCCACACCTCGTACTGGCTCCTCGACATCCAGAAGCCCACCGGCTCGCCCACCCCCTCGACCTCCAGCTCGGCGAGCAGGATGTCCGAGCCGCCGGTACGGAATTCGCCCTCCGGATAGCACATGGGTGCGCTGCCGTCGCAGCAGCCGCCGGACTGATGGAACATCAGCGGCCCGTGCGCCGCCCGCAGCCGCCGCAGCAGTTCGGCGGCCGCCGGGGTCAGTTCCACGCGGGGGATCACGTCCATCGGCTCTCCTCGCAAGCTGCCGGATCCAGTCGGCCGCGGGGCGGCCGCTCCGGCGGCCCATCCAACTCCCGGGGACGTTGCGGGAACGTTGCACGGCCCGGAGGGTGAGGTCAGGCAGGTACGCAGACCTCGGCGCCCTTGAGGGTGCCCTGTCCGATGACCTCGATCAGAGGGTGGACGCAGCCGGAGGCGAGGTAGGTGCGCCAGGTGTCGGTTCCGGTGTTGCTGCCGGGGACGAGCGGGCCGTAGACGGTCGAGTGGAAGTTCGCGCCTCCGCCGGTGTTGTTCTGCCAGCCGAGCCGGACGTGAATGGAGTCACCCGCCCGCTTCCAGTAGCCCACCCCGATGGTGCCCTGTCCGCCGACCCTTCCGGTCACGTCGATGCACAGGTCGCCGTTGCCGAGGTCGGTGCAGCGCTGGACGTAGGCGGTGGGGGACGCGGGAGCGGCCGGTGCGGCCTCGGCCGGAGCCGCCGTCGCGGCGAGCAGCAGGGTGGCGGCGGACACGCCCAGCGTGGTCGCGAGTGTGCGCATGCTTCCTCAATTCCATGGGTGGACAGGGCGGTCGGCCTCCCTGTCCCGGGCCTGGCGGCCCCTGGCGCTCGGTCGGCAGGAGTCTTGCCGGGGCATGTGACGTGCGGCAATGGTTTCGAACCGGATCGAATCATGGACGGACCGCGCTGTCGGTGACCCTCTCGGGCTCTTCTAGAATTCTTCCGACCATGCTCGGGGGCTTCGACGGGAGCATGGTGATTCAGAAGGGGACATGTTGAACGGCGAGCAGGCGGCCTTCGGGGGGCTGCTGCGGGACTTTCGGCTGTCCGCGTCACTGACGATCGAGGGCCTGGCGGAGGCGTCGGGCGTGAGCGTGCGGGGCATCGGGGACCTGGAGCGGGGGCGACGGGCGGCTCCGCAGCGGCGGACCGTCGCCGCGCTCGCGGACGGTCTGGGGCTCGCCGAGGCGGCACGCGAACGCCTGCTGACGGCCGCCCGCGCCGGGCGCAGCCCCGGATACAGCCCCGTGGGGGTGCGGTCCTTCCCGCGCGGCATCGACGACTTCGTCGGCCGGACGCGGGAGCTGGCGCGGCTCGCGCAGTTCGCCGGGCAGGCGGCGGCCCGGCATGATTCCGACGCGCGGGACGATCAGGACGGGACAACGGGCGGGTACGCCTCCGACGGCTCGGCCGACCACGGGAGCCCCGCCGCGCGGGGTCCGGCCGCGCAGCCGGTGGTCGTGGCCGTGTCCGGGCCGCCCGGCACGGGCAAGACCACGCTGGCCCTGCGTGCCGCGCGAGAGCTGGCCGAGCATTTCCCGGACGGGCAACTGGTCGTGGACCTGCGCGGCATGGACAACGACCCGCCCGAGCCGGCCGAACTCCTCCTCGGCGTGCTCAAGGCCCTCCAGGTCGCCGACCGGGAACTCGCCAAGGCCGGACCGCAGGGCCATCCCGCGCTGTATCGCCAACTGCTCGCCGACCGGCGTTGTCTGCTGGTGCTGGACAACGCCCGCGACGAGGCCCAGGTACGACCCCTGCTGCCGGGCAGCGGCGCGGGCATGGTCGTGGTGACCAGCAGGCGCATGCTCACCGGCCTGGAGAGCGTGCACCGCCTGCCGCTCGGGGAACTCGACACGCAGGAGGCCTCCGCGTTCCTGACCGCGCTCGTCGGAACGGAGCGCGCGAGCGCCGACCCGGCCGCCCTCGCCGACGTCGCACGGCGCTGCGGCCATCTCCCGCTCGCGCTACGGGTGGCGGGCAACTGGCTGGCCACCCGCACCGGTTGGACCGTACGCCGACTGGCCGACCGTCTCGCGGTGGAGGAACGGCGGCTGGACGCGCTGGCCGCCGGGGACCTGCGGGTGGCGGCCGCCTTCGATCTGTCGTACCGCCAGCTCACCCCCGCGGCCGCCCGACTCTTCCGTCGACTCTCGCTGATCCCGGGCCCGGACGCGGGCGCTGCCTGCGCCGCGCAGCTGACAGGACAGCAGCTGTTCGACGCCGAGGACGCCTTGGAGGAGCTCGTGGAGACCGGGCTGCTCGGCGCGGACCGCGACCGCTATCGGCTCCACGACCTGCTGCGACTCTTCGCCCGCGCCCGGCTGGAGGCCGAGGAGAGCGTCGAGGACATCGCCCCGGCCCGGGCGGCGCTGCACCGCTGGCTGCTGGAGACCGCGATCGTGGCCGGCCGCTGGTTCGAGCCCGACCATGGCGCTCCGGCCGCCGACTGGCAGGGCATGGTCGACCTCGCCACCGCCGACAAGGCCCGCCAGTGGCTGCAGGCCGAGGGCGTCAACTGGCTGGCGGCCCTGCGCACTGCCGCGGCGGCCGGGGATCACACCACAGTGGTGGAGGTGGCCGAGGCCCTGCACTGGTTCTCCGACCAGTGGGTCTTCTGGGGGCACTGGCCCGAGGTCTTCGGCACCGCGGTCCGCTCCGCGCAGGCCCTGGGCGACGCCCTCGTCGAGGCGACCCAGCTCAACTACCACGCGTGGGCCCTGCTCCTGTGCGAAGGCCGCCCCGGTGACGGCCTCGTGCGCTCCGCCGAGGCGCTGGCGGCGGCCGAACGTGCCGGTGACCTGGCCCAGCAGGCGTGGGCCCACAGCTACGCGGCCTGGGCCCACCGGCTGCTGGGCGACGCCGAGCGGTCCATCGACGCCATCAGCGAGTCCGCCCGGCTGTTCGAGGCCGCAGACGACATCCACGGCACACTGCAGGCCATGAGCGGCTACGGCATCGCTCTTCTCGACGCGGGCCGGACCGAGGAGGCCCTCGCCGCCGACCTGCGCACACTCGCCTTTCTGACGGAGAACGGCGACCGTCTGGAACCCCACATCGCCGACATCGGCCGGCTCAACCTCCATGCGGGCATCGGCCGTGCCTATACGGCCCTGGGGCGCGGGAAGGAAGCCGTCGCCCACGCGCAGACCGCAGTCGACCTCTGCCGTGCCAACAACAACACAGCTCTGCTGAGCCGTTGCCTGGTCCGCCTGGGCGAGGCCTTCGTCTCCGCAGGACGGACGGCGGAGGCGAAGGACGCCTTCGCCGACTGCGTCTCCGTCGGTCTCGGTGCCGACCTCGAATATGTCGCCGACGCCCGCGCCCGGTTGGCGGGTCTCGACGCCCACTGACCCGTGCCGGTCGCCAGTGTCGCTTCCGGATTCACAGTAGACCCGCCGGGGCAGGCGGTTCGATTCCCTCAGTGCACCGCGCTGTTCCGGCAGTGCACTGCTCGGATCCCTGCCCGCCCGGGCCGGCGCTCTGATCTTTCTGCCTCCTTTGTGCCTGGAGGCAGGGGCCGCCCGCTGTTTGGCTTCCGGTGGCGGGGATGCGAGCCTCCTCGGTCCGCGTGCGCTGCGGATCCGAGGTCTCCGCCGCTTACGCACGGTGGAGAGGAGAACCAGGTGAACCTGGTGTTGACGACTGCTTCGGTTCCCGACGAGGAGAAGGTCGGGTACTGGCGGGACGCGGTGGGCAGGGCCCTGGTGCCGATGGCGGTCGTCCCACGTGCCGAGGGGCCGTTCGCGGGCCGGATCGCCTGCGGCCGCCTCGGGTACCTCAGGGTCTCGACCATCGAGGCGGACGCCCAGCGCGCCAGCCGTACGCCGAAGCACATCGCCCGCTCCGCACGGGCGTTCGTGGCGATCGGCGTCCAGATGTCCGGCACGGCCACCCTCGTTCAGGACGGCCGCCGGACGGTCGTGGGAGAGGGCGACCTCATGGTGTACGACACCTCGCGGCCGTACTCGCTCGACCACCCGGAGCGGTTCACCACCCGGGTGATCCACATGCCCCGCCAGGCGCTGGGCCTGCCGGACGAGGACATCCACCGGATCACCGGCACCGCGATCGGAACCACGGAGGGCATCGGCGCCGTACTGATGCCGTTCCTGGGCACGCTGGTCACCTCGGCGCACTCCTACTCCCCGACCGTCGCGAGCGGCCTCGCCTCCAGCGTGGTCGACCTCTTCGCCACCCTGGTCGCCGACCGGACCCGGCACGGCGGCGCAGCGGAGGAGGCCGGGCAGCGCCATCTCGTCCCGCGCATCCGCGAGTTCATCGACCGCAGTCTGGGGGACCCCGCGCTCTCGCCGGAAGCCGTCGCGGAGGCGCACCACATCTCCGTGCGGTACCTGCACCGGCTCTTCGAGGGCGAGGGCATCACCGTCGGCCGGTTCGTCCAGCGGCGTCGCCTGGAGGAGTGCGCCCGCGAACTGGCCCGCCCCGGCAGCACGTCACCCGTCGTCTCGGCGATCGCCCGGCGCTGGGGATTCGTCAACCCCGCCCACTTCAGCCGGGTGTTCCGCGCCACCTACGGTTGCTCCCCGCGCGAATGGCGCATCCTGCGCCTCGCCGGGGGCCTCGGCGCGGGGGAGTCGTACGCCGCGACGCCCGAGTCGGAGGCCGCCTGACCGGCTCCGCGACACCGTCTGTTCGGCGTTCGGGTCCGAAGTCGCGGCTTCGCCTTTCGTTCCTACGGTTCCGTAGGCGCCGCGACCGGCCGGTGCGGGCCCGCGCTCTCTCATGCGTTCCATGCGGAAGACATGGAAGGTGAAGCTCAGGCGCGCACCAGCGGCGTGTCGACCAGGTGCTCGGCGAGGAACCAGGCCTGCAGCTCGCCGGTGCGGATCACCTGCGAGACCAGCAGGTCGTTGGTGCCGTCGTCGCCCAGCTCGGCCGTGCGGGCGGCCGCGTCATGGGCCTGGGTCAGGATGCTCTCGTGGGCCTGGAGCAGCCGCGAGAGCATGGCCGGGACCTCCTCCACCCCGTCCGGCGGGCGCGGGATCGAGGTGATCTCGGCGACGTGCCGGGGATCCCCCACGGAGACGCCGCCCAGGGTCTGGACCCGCTCGGCGATCGTGTCGACGAGCTTCAACTGCTCTCCCGCGTGCTTGTCGAGGAGCAGGTGGAGTTGGTAGAAGGTCGCGCCGCGCATGTTCCAGTGGTGCTTCTTGTAGAGGCCGTAGAGGATCTGCGTGTCCGCCAGAACCTGGTTCAGCCGCTGGCAGGAGTACATGCGCGCGTCGTAGGACAGTCCGAGCGGGAACTGCTTGACAGTCCCGAACTCCTGGATGACCGCGCCCTTCTGATGCAGCCAGGGCTGGCTGCTGGTGGGCTGGGACGTGGTGGTCATGGCGGTCCTCCTGCGGTGCCGTGCTGTGGGTACGCCGGTGACGGTAGGCGGGGAAAGCGGGGGTGAATTGCTCCGCAGCGCATGGGGTGGCGCCTGTGAGCGCACCGGGCGCCGGGTCGGCGGCCAGGTGTTCACTATCGGGCGGACAACCGTGCGCTCAGGGACTCGTCGTGTCGTCCCAGCGCCCTAGCGTCGGTGCCCGACGGCTCGTCGGACAGCGGCACGGGCAGCGGGCAGGGAGACGTGGGAATGGCAGAAGAGCGGGCGGACGTGGTGGTCGTCGGGCTGGGGCCGGGCGGTGAGTACGCCGCGGGCACGCTGGCCGAGGCCGGTCTGGACGTGGTCGGCGTCGAGGCGGAGCTCGTCGGGGGCGAGTGCCCGTACTGGGGGTGCGTGCCCAGCAAGATGATGATCCGGGCCGGGAACCTGCTGGCGGAGGCGCGGCGCGTGCCCGCTCTCGCGGGGGACGCGCATGTGACGCCGGACTGGGATCGCGTCGCCGGACGCATCCGCGAGGAGGCCACCGACGACTGGAACGACCAGGTGGCGGTCGACCGCCTGACGGCCAAGGGCGGCCGGCTGGTCCGCGGCAGGGGCCGGCTCAGCGGTCCGCGGCGGGTGACGGTCGGCGGGCGCACCATCGAGGCCCGCCGGGGCGTCGTGCTTGCCACCGGCAGCCGGCCGCGGATTCCGCCGGTGCCCGGGCTCGCCGGGACGCCGTACTGGACCAACCGGGACGCCATGGCCGCCAAGGAGCTGCCCACGTCCATGCTGGTCCTCGGCGGCGGCGCCATCGGCGTGGAAGTGGCGCAGGTCTTCGCCCGCTTCACCTGCCGCGTCACCGTGGTCGAGGGGCAGGAGGGGCTGCTGTCCCAGGAGGAGCCCGAGGCGGGGGAGCTTGCCGCGCGGGCGCTGCGGGCCGACGGCGTGACCGTCCTGACCGGTGTGCGGGCCCGGCAAGTGAGCCATGACGGGGCCGAGTTCAGAGTACTGCTCGACGGAGTGGCGGACCCTGTGCGCGCGGAGCGGCTACTCGTCGCGACCGGGCGGCAGGTCGAACTCGCGGGACTGGGCGTCGAGTCGGTGGGACTCGACCCGACGGCCGGGGCCGTGCCCACGGACGGGCGGATGCGGGCGGCGGAGGGCCTGTGGGCTGTCGGCGACATCACCGGGCGCGGTGCCTTCACCCATATGTCGATGTACCAGGCCCAGATCGCCGTGCGGGACGTACTCGGGAACCCCGGTCCCGACGCGGACTACCGGGCGCTGCCCCGCGTCACGTTCACCGATCCCGAGATCGCGGCCGTGGGCCTCACCGAGCGGCAGGCCCGGAAGCAGGGGCTGCGCGTGCGCACCGCGGTGGTGTCCAACGCCGACTCCACCCGCGGCTGGATCCACGGGCCGGGCGGCGAGGGGTTCCTCAAGCTGGTCGAGGACGCCGACCGGGGCGTCCTGGTGGGCGCGACCTCGGCGGGACCGGCCGGAGGCGAGCTGCTGTACGGGCTGAACGTGGCCGTCCACGCGGAGGTTCCCGTCGAGCGCCTGCGGCACATGATCTACACGTACCCGACGTTCCACCGGGCCGTCGAACCGGCGCTGGCGGCCCTGCGTTGACCGTCCCGCGCCGATCCGTACCTCACCGATCCGCCCCACAGCGATCCACAGGCGTGATCCGTCATGGTCCACCGGTGGTGAGCCGGGCGGCGACACGGTCCAGGTCGAGGTGGTGGTGCTCGGTGCCGGGCGCCACCATCGCGTCGGTCCGCCGCAGGAAGGCGACGATCGCGGACGCCCGGATCTCCAGGGTGGCCGCGTCCCCCTCCCGCGTGCTGAGCAGGACGCGGACCGTGTCCGGAGGGGAAGGATGCCCTGTGGGGCGCCGCGGCGTCACCTGTACGTCCCCGATGCCCGCGGGTCCGCGAAGTCCCTCCGCGAGGAGCGACCGGGCGAACACCCAGTCGACGGACTCGGTCGTGGGCGCTCCGACGGCCAGGCACACGGCGTACGGGTCGTCGCGGGCGTACCGGAACTCGGCGGGTAACGGTATCGGCGGTCGGCCGGCGGCCGTGACGTGGATCTCCAGTGGAAAGGCGATCGAGTGTTCACCCGCCGCGTCGGCGAGAGGCTGTTTCACAGGGCCCCCTGTCTGCGGTTGTTCCTGCGGTTCGGTTCATCGGTCGAGCGGTGTGGGGGGAGGGGTGGTGCCGATGACCGTACGGCGCGCGCGTGGGGGCGTTTTGCCGAGGGACGCACGGAGTGTTGCCCGAAGAAGAACCGACTCATGCATGCCGACCGGACTCAGGTTGCGGAGGCGCGGCCGCCGGGTGCGGCGTCAGTGGTCCGCACGTACCGGGTGCCTGCTCATGATCGAGACCCGGTTGAACGCGTTGATGGTGACCGCGACCCAGATCACCGCGGAGATCTGGTCGTCGGTGAGGGCGTCCCGGGCGGTGGCGTAGGCGGCCTCCTGCGCGGCGGCGTCGGACGGCTCGGTCGTCGCCTCGGCCAGGGCGAGGGCCGCCCGTTCCGCGGGGGTGAACAGCTCCGTGTCCCGCCAGGCCGCCAGCACCCCCAGCCGCCGCGTGGTCTCACCGGCCCGCAGGGCGGCGCGAGTGTGCAGGTCGAGGCAGTAGGCGCAGCCGTTGAGCTGCGAGACGCGGAGGTTGACCAGTTCCACCAGGGTCCGGTCGAGCCCCGCGTCGGCGGCGACCCCGCGCACCGCTTCCGAGGTCTGCACCAGGGCGTGGTAGGCCTTCGGGCTCTGCTTGTCGATGAAGATCCGCTGTCCCGCGGACCCCGGCGTCGGGCTGTTCAACCTGGGACTCCTTCATCGTCCTACGACCGGTGCAAGTTGTTTAAAATGAAACTATCATGAGTGGGGAAGGCGGCCTTCGTGAGCAAATACGGGCCGATCCGCCGACCGCAGACCACCGACCATCGAACCCCATCAACCCACCTGCGACGCAAGGAATCCGATGAGCCAGCCCATCCCCGCTCCCGTCGTGGAGCGCAACGACGACCGCCACCGCTACGAAATCCTGGTCGACGGCAAGCGCGCCGGTCTGACCGCCTACCGCGACCACGAGGCCCAACGCGTCTTCTTCCACACGGAGATCGACGACGCCTACGCCGGACAGGGTCTGGCCGCGCAGCTGGTCGAGTACGCGCTCTCCGACGTGCGCGCGCTGGGGAAGAGGATCGTGCCGGTGTGCCCGTACGTGGCCAAGTTCCTCAAGAAGCACGACGAGTTCACCGACATCACCGATCCGGTCACGCCCGAGGTCCTGGGGTGGCTGGAAGGGGAACTGGGCTCTCGGAATCCGAGCGCATGAAGTTCATCCACCGTCGGGACGTGACACCTTCGCCTTTGTCGTGATCACACGCATCGCCCCCGGCAGTGCTTCCGGGGGGCGATGAGAAGGATCACTGCGCGTGAGGTCGGGTCGGCGTGTGGCTGTCGCAGGCGGGGGTGCGCCCGCGGACGTGCGAGGTCAGCCTGCGTGGCCGAGTTGGGTCAGGGCCAGGTCGAGTGTGTCGGCGAAGAAGTCCGCGGCGGTGGTGTCGATGCACAGGGGGGGCTTGATCTTCAGGATGTTGAGGTGGTCGCCGGTGGGCTGGACGATGACGCCGAGGTCGAGCATGCGGTCGCAGAGTTCGGCGGTCTCCTCGGTGGCGGGCTCCAGGTTCGCGCGGTCGCGGACGAGTTCGAGGCCGAGGTAGAGGCCCGAGCCGTGGACCGCGCCGATGACGGGGTAGCGGTCCGCCAGGGCCTGGAGCCGGTTCTTGAGATGACCGCCGACTCGGACCGCGTTGCCCTGGAGGTCTTCGTCGCGCAGGGCGTCCAGGACGGTGAGGCCGACGACGCTGGAGACCGGGCTGCCTCCGGTGGAGGAGAAGAAGTAGCCCTGCTCGCGGTACCGGTCGGCGACCGGCCGGGAGGTGATGACGGCGCCGAGCGGGTGCCCGTTGCCCATGGCCTTGGCGACGCAGACGATGTCGGGGACGACCTGCTGCTGCTCGAAGCCCCAGAACCAGTGTCCGAGTCGGCCGTAGCCGGCCTGGACCTCGTCGGCGACGGCCAGGCCGCCGTGCCGCCGGACCGCCGCGTACACCTCGGCCAGATAGCCGTCGGGCAGGGCGACTCCGCCGGCGTTGCCGTAGAAGGTCTCGCTGACGAATGCCCCGGCAGGGCGCCCGGTGGCGGCCAGTTCGTCGATCACCGCGACGGCCTCCGGCGCGTAGCGCGCCGCGTGCGTCCCGCGGTGGCGGCCCCGGTAGGAGTTGGGCGAGTCCACGGTGTGGACCCAACCGGGGCGGGTGGCAAGGGCGTTGGGGTTGTCCTGGAGGGAGGTGGAGACGGCGTCCGAGGCGTAGGTCCAGCCGTGGTAGGCCTCGCGCACGGCGACCACGTCGGGTCGGCCGGAAGCGCCGATGGCCAGCCGCAGGCCCAGGTCGACCGCCTCGGAGCCGGAGTTGACCAGGAACACCGTGTCCAGTGGTTCCGGCAGCAGGGCTGCGAGGCGTTCGGTGAACTCCACCACCGAGGCGTAGTGGAACCGCGAGTTGGTGTTCAGCCGCCGTAGCTGCCTGGCCACCGCCTGTTCGACGCGGGGGTGGGCGTGGCCCAGCGGGGTGACGTTGTTGACGATGTCGAGGTAGGAGCGGCCTTCGGTGGACAGCAGGTGGTGGCGCCAACCCCGTTCGATCCGGGGCGGCGTGGCGTAGTAGTGCTCCTGCACCGTCGCGAACACGCCACTGCGCCGCTCCAGCAGGTCGGTCCGCTCCTCGCGGTCCGTGGCGGCCAGGCCCAGGAGCGGGGCGGGGTCGGCGGTGAGCGGCAGCCAGCCGGCGGCGTACTCGGGACGTACCAGGGGCGGGACGGCAGGGCTGTCGGACGTGCGCAGTGCGATGCGGGCGCGGCTCCCGGCGGGGAGGTGGACGAGGTCGTCGCCCGCCCGGACCGTTGCACCGGCGGTGACCACGGCAGCGGCGGCCGGGAAGGACACCGTCAGCACAAAGGGGCCGTGGGTGATCTCCATGATCCCCGCCCCCGCGGAGAGGACTTTCCCCGCGCCGGGGGCCTGGATCACCGCCGCCCGACCGAGTCGCAGGTCGATGCCGGTGGGAACCGTCGCGCCGGAGCGCGTCGACAGGGCCGGGGCCAGGCTCAGCCGCGCCTGGGCGTACCGGGTGGCGGTCGCGGCCGCGCCTTTCGCGAGCGCGGCGGCCGAGTGCGCCTCCTCGGCGTCGGTGTCGAGCCACGCGCCTGCGTCCATGGAATCGGAGTCGGTGGACAGGTCGAGTACGGCGATGCGGTCGCCGGTGATGTCGCGCAGCAGGGGGAGTTCGGGATCGTCGGCCGTGACAGGGACGTCGGCGAAACCGATCGCGTTCCTGACAAGCCGGGTCATCACCGGCAGCGGCAGGCGGACGGCCTGTTCGAAGATGCGCCACTCGCGGTCGAGCGCGCCTGTGGCGTACGTGTTGTCCGCGTCGACGGCGGCCTGCTGCCGTCCGCTCACGACAAGGCCGCCGGCGCGCATGACCACGAGCGGCCAGAGCGCCTCGGCCTCAGCGGCGGACAGCGGTCGCACCGCGTGGAAGGCCCGGACGGCGGGCAGCACGTGATGCGGTTCGACGCCGTCGTGGTGGAGGACGGAGGAGAGTGCGACGGCGAGCTCGCCGATCGCCCAACTCGTCGTCAGGTCACCGAAGTCGATGATCCCGTCGGGCATCGGAACGCGACTGCCGGGACGGCGGAGCAGGTTGTCGTCGGTGAGGTCCAGGTGCACGGCCTGGCGCGGCAGCGCGGCGGCGAGCTCCTGGACGCGGGCCCAGGCCTCGGCGGTGGCGTCCTCGACGGCGCTCCGCCGCTCGGGCTCGTCGATGTGCCCGGCGAGGGCGGCGACGACGCGGTCGGCGTGCCGCAGGTCCCACTGGAGGACACGATCGAGTCCCGGATGACGGAAGTCGCGCAAGGCGGTGCTCACTCGGGCGACGAGCGTGCCCATCGCCGCCACCGTGCCGGGGGACATGTGCCGAGGTCCGGACAGGGCGCCGCCAGGCAGGTGGCGCAGCAGCCGGGCGACGGCCGGCCCGCCGTCGGTGTCCACGGTTGTACGGCGGGGGGTGCCGTCGGGGTGGCGCAGCACGGTGGCGACACGCAGGTCGGGGCAGGCCGAGGCGATCAGGTCGGCGGCTGTGTCCTGTGCCTCGATCTCCACGGGGCCGAAGGCCGGGTTGGCGATCTTCAGGACCGCCACGGCCGTCCCGTTTCCGTCCTGCAGCAGGAAGTTGGCATCCTGCTGGCTCCCCAGCGCCTCCGCGTGCGCGTCGATCCCGAGGCCGCGGGCGGCTATGAGCTCGGCCTCGGCCGGTGTGGTCCGCGGCGCGGGGAGTGCGTCCTCGGCGAAGAAGTCGATCGTGCGGTGCTCGGTGTGCGGCATGGCGAGGTCCTCGGCGTGGTGCGCGGGGCGGGGCGGGGGCGGATCGGGGTGGGGAGACGCGTTTCAGTCGACGTGCCACAGGAAGCGGTGGGTGTGGATCCCGAAGTAGGGGAAGTTCTCCACGGCCGTGACGCCCTCGATCGCCCGTACGACGTCGTTGACGAAATCCAGCAGGTCGTGCGGCCGCGCGCAGACGACCTCGACGAACAGGTCGAAGGTCCCCGCGGTCAGGACCGCGTACACGACCTCGTCGTGCCCGGAGAGCGCGTCGGCCACCGCCCGGGGGTCGCCGTCGATGTGCAGGCCGAGCAGGGCCATCGTCTGGTGGCCCATGGTCATCGGGTCGGTCACCCCCACCACCTGCACCGCCTTGGCGTCGATCAGGCGCTGCAGCCGGAGCCTCGCGGCCGACGGTGACAGGCCCACCTTCGGCCCCAGGTCGGCGTAGGGGATCCGGCCGTCCACCTGCAGCTCCCGCAGGATGGCCCGGTCGATCTCGTCCATGAAACACCCTCTTCGCTCCCGGAACCATGGTCCGGAATACCGTTTCGAGCACCATGCCGGTTTTTCGCACTCGAATCAAGTGTCGTGACGCTCGAATCGAGCGATCGAAGGGATGTGGGCGCTTCAAGCGAGCGAAGGGTGGGGCGGGCGCTCGCTGTCGACCGGGACGGGCCGAGCCTCCGGGCCCCGCGAGACAGCCGCCGGTGGAGCCGGGCCGGCTGACGGCCGGGTGCAGGGGCGCCGTCGGTATCGGGGCTTTGCGCCCCTGTCTGCATCAGGTCTTGTGAGGGCGCCAAGTGGCCATCGCAGGGATGCCGTCACTCCGGGACTTGCGTTGCCCGGTGACGGCCCTGGTGAGCACGCCCGTCCCGGCACGCCGCGGGCGCCAGGAGCAGTCCCGGCGCAGCGCGAAGAAGCAGGAAGCCGCGGATGCCCGGCGGAGCCTCGTGCCACGCAGCGGCGCAGCAACGATCGAGACGGCCCACATCCTGCGGCTTCAGTCCGAGACGCACGTCAATGCTGCGCCCACTGCTCCTTGGTGATCTCGTACCGTACGCCTCCGAACTCGGAGCCCTCGATCATCTCCATGTCGGGGGGAACGGGGATCGTGTCCGCGAGCGTCATGTCGAGCTTCTCCATGATGTTGCGCGAACCGCGGTTCACGGACATCGTCTCGGCCCAGACCATCCGCACACCGAGCTGTGTGAACGCCTTGCCCAGCAAGGCCCGCGAGCCCTCGGTGGCATAGCCCCTGCCCCAGGCCGCCTGCCGCAGCCGGTAGCCGAGTTCGACCTCGTCCAGCGGGCCCTGCGGCTCGGGACGCAGGATGAACCAGCCGATGAACGCTCCGCCGTCCTTCTCGTGCGCGGCGAACAGCCCGAGGTCGCCGCCCCACTTCTCGTAGTTGGCGAGGATGTTCGGCAGATAGCGCTCCCGGACGAGTTCCGGTGAAGTCGGACGGCCGCCGCTCAGGTAGCGCATCACCGCCGGATCGCTGTCCAGCTCGATCAGCAGGTCCGCGTCATCGGCGGTGAAGCGGCGCAGCGCCAGACGCTCGGTTTCCACATAGCTGTCCACGAATCGATCATGACGGAAGCGGATCGGGCAGCCCAACGGTTTTCCCCGGATACCGCCGGCGAACCACGGCCGTACGGCATCGGACCGCCGAGCTGCAGAGCCTCCCGCGTCACCGGTCAGTGCCCGGCGGGCTCCCACCACGCGAGATTGGCGGCCGCCCTGGCCACCGGCTCGATGGTCTCCCAGCACTCGGCGATCAGCCCGTCCTCGACCCGCCAGATATCGACGACCGCGATCTCCGGCCCGTCGGGCAGCCGTCGCCGCGAGTGCAGCACGACGTGATCACCGTCGGCCAGCAGGTGGCGGACCTCGACCTGCATGTCGGCGAGCGGGATGAGTGCTGCTTGTACGGCATCGAGCCATACCGTCTTGGTGGAGGACGTCGAGTCAGGCCGGTGGTGGATGAAGTCCTCGCTCAGCAACGGCTTGAGCACCTCGACGCTGCCCGTCTCGATCAGTTCCGTCAGTGCCCGTTGAACGATGCTCTTGTGGTCTGTGGTCATGGCAGCAGTGTTTCCGCGGGCCGCGACGGTTGTCGATGAAGTCGCATTTCATGGCGCGCGGCTCCACGATGAGTACGCTCGATGACCATGCATACGATCGGGGAGCTCTTACGGCAGTGGCGGCATCGCCGACGACTCAGCCAACTCGATCTTGCGATCGCAGCCGATGTCTCGGCTCGTCACGTCAGCCTGGTCGAGACGGGCAAGTCCAACCCGAGCGCCGAGATGGTCCTCCGGCTCGCGGACCAGCTCGATGTGCCGCTGCGTGAGCGCAACCGGCTGTTGCTCGCGGCGGGCTTCGCACCCCGGTACGCCGAGCGGTCGCTCGACGACGGCGCGCTGTCGGCGGCCCGGGACGCGGTCGAGCGGGTGCTTCGTGCGCATGAGCCGTACCCGGCGGTGGCCTTCGACCGCCGGTGGAACATCGTGATGACCAACCGTGCGGTCGAGCCGTTCTTCGCGGACGTCGATCCCGCCCTGCTCCGGCCGCCGATCAACCTGGTGCGTCTGGGACTGGACCCGCGAGGATTCGCTCCCCTGGTCGTCAACCTGGCCGACGTGCGCGTGATGTTCCGCTCCCGCATCAGACGTCAGCTCGCCGCTGCTCCCGACGCCGAACTCACCGCGCTCTATGAGGAACTGCTGGAGCCCGACTCCGAGGACGCTTCGCGCCGATCGGTCGCATCCGATGTCGTGATCCCGATGATCCTCCGTTTCGACGGACGAGAGCTTCGGCTGTTCTCGACCATCACCACGTTCGGTACGCCGATGGACATCACGCTGGACGAGGTCGCGATCGAGTCGTACTACCCGGCGGACGCGGAGAGCGCAGCCTACTTCCAGGCGTCCGACGGCGGCGCCCGAGCAACCGCCTGCCCCTGATCGGCGCCGCGGCGGGCCTGGCGGTGCGGCTGTCCGGCATGGACAGCCACACCGCCGGAAGGCGCGAGCCCGGCCGCGCTCAGCGAACCGGGGGCCCTCCACAGATCAGTAGATCTGTCTTGCTCTTCAGGCGGTAGGAGCGATCAGGGCCGCCAGACAGGCTTGCAGAGCAGGTCCCTGAGATTGCCGTCATCGAGGCAGACGCGCACGAGTGCGGCTCCGCCGGGGACATCGGCCGGAACCTGGAAGCTGAAGTTCTTGGACGTACCGCACGCCGTGTCGGAAGAGGCGGAGCCGGCCGAGCCCAGCTTCTCGCCGGCCGCGTTGTAGGTGTACGCCCAGGTGCGCCGGCAGTACTCCGGGCCGGCCGCGCTCACCGACTTGTGCGTCCCCGTCACCACGACCGACCGGTTGTACCAGGTGATCGTGCCCGTCGTCCACGTGTTCCCGACCGTGATGGGGCCGTAAGGGGTGACGGGGTAGTCGGCGACCTGAGCGCTCGCGGCGGGAGCGCCCAACAAGGTGCCCGCGGTCAGCACGACGGAACCGAGAGCGGCGGCGAGATGAGTCTGCATATGAACTCCAGGATGGGGCGGGTGAGTTGGGATGAGCCGGTTGCGGCTTCACATCCTGGGCGGGCCGGCCACCTGCGGCCCATCTCTTAAGCCAGGGCTTAAAGGGGGCCACGTCAGCAGGCGCGGCGACTCGTGCACCTCGTCCCGTCGCGCACCTCGTCACGAGAACCAGGTGGCACCCGAGCGGGGCGACGCTCGGCCCGCCGGGCTGATGCCGCTGCGCTCCCGGGGCTCACCGCTCCGTCAGGGCGCCGGTTCGCAACAGGGCCAGCCCGAGGGGGGTGATGAGGTGCAGCACGGACCCGCCTCGGCGACTGGTGGTGATGAGGTCCGTGTTCCGCAGCACTGTGGCGTGCTGACTGGCCGCTGCGGCCGTGACATCGAGACGGCGTGCCAGCTCGGTCGTCGTGCAGCCTTCCGCTGTCACCCGCAGTGCGGCGGCTCGCGTACGGCCGAGCAGGGACTCCAGGTTCCGGACGGTGGAGCCGTCCGGTTCTGCCGGTCCGGTACCGGTCAGCGGCCGGCGCAGGGCAGGTACGGTCAGCCGGGGTGGCTGGGCGGTGTCGAGCGGGTCCCACAGGAAGCTCACCGGGTGCTTCGAGAAGACCGTGGGCGTGATGATCAGTCCCCTGCCCCGAAGGCGCACCTCGACCTGTCGCGGGTAGGGAGCTTCGAGCACCGGCGGACGCCAGCGGACGAGTGGTGCGCAGACGGAACGCAGCAGCAGGTCGATGCCTCCCTCCAGCACCAGGTTCGCGCAACGGGTGGAGAGCGCGACCAGTTCGGCCCGTCCACGGTCCCAGTAGGGCTCCACGGTCAGCCGATGGCATGCGCGCACGGCCTCGGCGAGCTCCCGCCGCGCGTCGCGGTCCCCCTCGGACACCCGCCTCGCCCATGACAGGTGTCGGGGATGGAAGTCGAGACCCTCGAACTCGCGTCGCAGCCGGGACGCCGGGGCGTGCAGCAGGTTGTCCACGGCGTGGTCCGGAGAAGGCACATCACCCATCAGGGCCAGCAGATCAAGTCCCGGACCGCGCACCGGAACCAGGGATGTCAGGGGGCGCGTGTCCGCTCCCATCCGGCCCGCGACCGCCGACCGCCATGAGCGCAAGTGAAGAAGGTCCCGCTTCTCCCTCAGCAGCTCCAGGCTGTAGTAGATCTCCGCCGCGACGCCGATCGTCGCGGCCACCCGTGTCCGGGCGAGGTCTTCCGCCGTGAAGTGAATGCGTAACACCAACCGGGCCCCCTGTCACCGCGATAGAGCGCGTGAGCGCACCCTCAGCATGCCCCACCGGGCACGCCTCAAGGTGCCTCCCGATCACCAAGGAGTGAGAACGATCTTGCCTTGAACATGGTTGGTCTGGCTGAGTTCGTGCGCCTTGGCCGCGTCCTCCAGCGGCAGGACTTGATCGACGACGACCCGGAGGCTGCCGCGTTCCACCAGATCGGTGATGCTCTCCAGATCGGCGCCGGACGGGGTGAACCCGAACTCGACGAACCGCAGACCGCGCGCCCTGGCCTGCTCCCGGACGGCGGTTCGGTCGGGTCCGGTGCCCCGCACGTCGATGAGGATTCCACCCGGCGTGAGCGTGTCCAGCGATCGGGGTCCGTAGTCGCCGCTGATCGGGTCCAGGACCACGTCGATGTCATGGGTGACCGCTGCGAAGTCGGTGGTGGTGTAGTCGATGAGTTCGTCGGCGCCCAAGTCCCGCAGGAACGCGTGTCTGCTCTCCCGGGCGGTGCCGATGACGTAGGCGCCGCACGCCTTGGCGATCTGCACGGCGAGATGGCCGATCCCGCCGGCTGCCGCGTGGATGAGCACCCGCTGCCCGGTGCCGACCGCGGCGACCCGCACGAGCGGCTGCCAGGCGGCGAGCGCCGCGACCGGCAGTGCCGCGGCGTGCACATGGTCGATACTCGCCGGCGCGGCGGCAAGCGCTTCGACCGGTGCGACTACGTACTCGGCGTAGGTGCCGTGGGGCGGAAATGCGCAGCCGTACACCTCGTCGCCGGGCCGGAATCGCGTCACCTGCTCGCCGACCGCCTCCACCACTCCGGACAGATCCAGTCCCAGAGTGAACGGCGGGTCACCGAACTTGCGCACCATTCCGGAACGGATCCTCCAGTCGGCCGGATTCACTCCGGCCGCGGAGACGCGGACCAGCGCCTCGCCCGGACCCGGCGTCGGCAGGGCGGTCTCGACGAGCTCCAGAACTTCGGGGCCGCCGTAGCTGCGCTGGCTGACCGCACGCATACGGGTGGTCATACGGGCACTCTCCTCCGGTTGTTGGCCGGCTCGGCCGATTTCGATCACCATCCTCGACCACAGCGGTTTCTCTTGTGAAGTAGGCACCTGATTGATATCTAGGTACCTCATGGAAACCATCAGGAGTGAGGCCTCCGAGGCGTGGGCCGCCACCTACCGCCGTGATTGCCCCTCGCGCACCGTTGTCGAGATGTTGGCCAACAAGTGGGTGTTGTACGTCCTGGCGGCGCTCCGTCGGCAGGAGCGACCGATGCGCTTCAGCGAACTGCGACGCCTCCTGGACGGGATCACACAGAAAATGCTCACCCAGACCCTGCGCGCGCTGGAACGCGACGGCCTCGTCAACCGCACGGTCTACCCCACCGTTCCGCCACGCGTGGAATACGGACTCACCGAGCTCGGAGTCGAGGCCGGTCGGCTGACCAGCGCCATCGGCGCATGGTCCGTGGAGCACGCCCGGCAAGTCCTGGCAGCGCGCCAGAACTTCGATGATCGGGCAGCCGCCGCACCAGAACCTGTTCGATAACCGCCCCGGCCGGAGAGGTCGCCGGTCCGTGTGTGACTTCGGGCGTCGTTCCGCGCTCTGCGCAGGGCGTTTTTCCGTGCGCTGCGGGACCCGCACGTTCCGTGCACTGTGGGACCAGCAGCAGTGCACTCGTGGGCAACGTGTGCCCGCGGAATGGATTTAGCGTGAGGGGCGACGGTCCGCGGCACTCTGCGTCACTTGTTCGTGCAGCTTGCCGCCGGAAGGACCGGCACACCGATGAAACCTCTGGAGATGCACATGTCCCACTCCGTCGAACCGGTTCAGCCGGTTCAGCCGGTTCTGGAGCCCGCGGCTGCCGCCTTCGCGGAGGCGACCGCCAATCCGCCGTACCTGTTCGACCTGGCCCCGGCGGAGGGACGCAAGGCGGTCGACGAGGTGCAGTCCTCGGAGATCGAGAAGCCCGCCGTCGACGAGGAGTGGATCACCGTCTCGGGCGGCCCGACGGGCAGCGTCCGAGCACGCATCGTCAAGCCGGCCGGTGCCGAGGGCACCCTGCCGGTGATCCTCTACATCCACGGTGCTGGCTGGGTGTTCGGCAACGCCCACACCCATGACCGCCTGGTGCGCGAGCTCGCCGTCGGCGCGAACGCGGCCGTGGTCTTCCCCGAGTACGACCTCTCGCCCGAGGCGCGTTACCCGGTCGCCATCGAGCAGAACTACGCGGTCGCCCAGTGGGTCGTCCAGCAAGGCGCGGCGAAGGGCCTCGACGGCGCGCGGCTCGCCGTGGCCGGAGACTCCGTCGGCGGCAACATGAGCGCCGCGCTGACCCTGATGGCCAAGGAGCGCGGCGACGTCCCGCTGGTGCAGCAGGTGCTGTTCTACCCGGTCACGGACGCGAGCTTCGACACCGGTTCCTACCACCAGTTCGCCACCGGCTACTTCCTGCGCCGCGACGGCATGCAGTGGTTCTGGGACCAGTACACGACCGAGGACGCCGAGCGCGCCCAGATCACCGCGTCCCCGCTGCGCGCCACCACCGAGCAGCTCACCGGGCTGCCCCCGGCCCTGGTCATCACCGGTGAGGCCGACGTGCTGCGCGACGAGGGCGAGGCGTACGCCAACAAGCTCCGCGAGGCCGGTGTCCCGGTCACCGCCGTGCGCTTCCAGGGCATCATCCACGACTTCGTCATGCTCAACGCGCTGCGGGAGACCCACGCCGCCGAGGCCGCGATCACGCTGGCCACCGGCACCCTGCGCGCCGCCCTGCACACCGCCTGAACACGGGAGATCTGCACATGACCACCTCCATACCCACCGTCGTCCTGATCCACGGCGCGTTCGCCGACGCGACCAGCTGGTCCGGCGTCATCACCGAACTCCAGAGCGAGGGCATCCCGGTGATCGCCCCGCCCAACCCGCTGCGCGGCCTCGCTGCCGATGCCGCCTACGTCGCCTCCGTGGCCGCCCAGATCGACGGTCCCGTCGTGCTCGTCGGCCACTCCTACGGCGGCGCGCTGATCACCGTGGCCGGCACCACGGAGAACGTGGTCGGCCTGGTCTACGTGGCCGCCTATGTCCTCGAAGAGGGCGAGAGCCTCGGCGAGCTGCAGGGCCGCTTCCCCGACTCGCCGCTGGTCAGCAACCTGAAGCAGTGGACGTACCCCGTCGCGGCCGGTGACCCCGCCGCCGAGGTCACCATCACCGCGGAGGCCTTCCCGTCCGTCTTCGCGGCCGATGTGCCCGCGGACGTCACGAAGGTCCTGGCGGTCGCTCAGCGCCCGCTCGCGGCCGGTGCGTTCACGGAGACGGCCTCCGCCGCCGCGTGGCAGACCAAGCCGTCGTGGGCGCTGGTCGCCGGCGCGGACCAGGCCATCAACCCGGAGGTCGAGCGCTTCGGCGCCGAGCGGGCCGGCGCGACCGTCGTCGAGATCGCGGGCGCCTCGCACGCCGTCGCCGTCTCGCAGCCGAAGGAGGTCGCCGCCCTCATCCTGGACGCCGTACGCGCGGTCGGCTGACCGTTCGGCGATCCGCCGCTGCCCGAAGCCCCGGTCCGCTCGAAACGCCGAGCGGACCGGGGCTTCGCCGCCGCACGGCGACCGACCCTGTGACAGGTCAGGAAATGCTCCACTGCTGGTTGCTCGCGCCGGTGCCCGTCTCCTGGTCCACGGCCGCGCCCTGGGTGGTCGAGCCCGCGACACCGATGTGCAGGTCGCTGCCCACCCCGGTGAGCATGTACGTGCTGCCGGTGTAGCTGCCGACCAGGTCGAGGAACCACTGCTGGTTGGTCCCGCCGTTGCAGGTCCACTGCTCCAACTGGACGCCGCCGTCGGTCGATTGGTTGGGCACGTCCAGGCACAGGCCGCTCTTCACGCTCTTGAGCGTGTAGACGTTGTCCGCGACCTTCGTCAGGGTCCATTGCTGGTTGGCGCCGCCGTTGGACGACCACTGGATGATCTTGGCGCCCTTCGCCGTGGAGCCGCTCGCCACGTCCATCGCCATCGAGCTGTTGCCGTTGGTCAGCGTGTGGACCTCCGAGGAGGGCAGCCCGCTGTCGGCGGTCCAGGTCCCGGCGTCGGCATCGAGGGACCAGGTGGGGTACTGACCGACGTTCACCGTCGTGCCCCTGATGGTCATCGGCAGCCAGATCAGTTTGGACGAGCCGAGGTCGGAGGTGTCCCAGCGGTCGCCGGCGTAGAGGTACGTGGTGCCGGAGGTGCCCTGGACGGTGATGACGTTCGCCGTCTGGCTGCCGTAGGTGTGGGTGCCCGGGAGCGGCGAAGTTCCGGAAGGCCGACCATGGGCCGCTCAGCGAGGTGGCGGTGGCGTAGATGTTGTCGTTCAGACTCCAGCCCGTCAGGTGGGAGCCGAACGCGTAGTAGGTGCCGTCCTTCTTGATCATGGCAGGCGCTTCGACGCTGTTGCCGCCGCCGGCGCCGAGTACCGCCACCGCGCTGTCCACGGACAGGCAGTCGGCGGACAGTTTGTCGATGCGCAGGCCGTCGTTGCGGTCCTCGCTCAGCAGATAGGCGGTGCCGTCGGTCTCCTGGAACAGGCCGAGGTCACGGCTGAGGTTGGCCAGCGGCCGGAAGCTGCCCCGGTAGGTGTACGGGCCGCACGGGGTGCTGCTGGTCGCCACACCGACCTTGCCTCGGAGTAGTTCGTGCTGTCGATGTGCATGTACATCACGTACGTGCTGGTCGACTTGTTGTAGATGACCTTGGGCCGCTCCACGACGCGGCTGGGGCCGAGGTCCCCGCTGCTCTGCCTGCTCAGGGCCTGGCCCTGGTAGCTCCAGTCGGCGAGGTTGGTCGAGGTGTAGCAGGTGATGTCCTGGAAGGACGTGTCCGACGAGGTCTCGCCGGTCTTGTCCTCGCCGAAGCCGTACCAGGTGTCTCCCACCTTGATGATGCCGAGGCCGTGCAGCTGCAGGGTGTTGCCGTTCTGGTCGGTGCGTGCGCCACCCGTGGTGAAAGACACCGTGGCGGCGTGCGCCTCGGTCGCCGGAAGCAGGAGGGCCGCGACGCCGCCGAGCAGCGCCAGAAGGGCGGCGCCGGCTCTGCGCCATCGGCCGGCCGGCAACGAGATGTTCCCTTGAACATGCTGTTCCCTCTCCGATCCGAGCAGGCGGGTCCCTGCCACCTGGCGGGGACCAATGAGAGAGGTGAGGGAACCATGACGTCAAGAATTTCGATCGATTTTGTTTGTTCTTGACCCCCATCCGCTCTGTCCGAAATTTCGACCATCCGTCCTGTGTGTATGAGGGGTTGACGCTACGGATGATGAGACGTTAGAACTTCGCCGCAGCCAGAATCTGTTACTTGCTGGTCGAGTTTGTTTGAATGGGCCTGCTGTAGCGAGGAGAACGCCGTGACCGTTCCAGAACGCCGGGAGCCCTCCCGCCGAGGGATCCTCAAAGGCGCCGCCGTCACCGCCGCGGCGGCCGCCCTGGGCGTCGGGGCCACGCATCCGGCCGAGGCCGCCGACGCCTCTGTCACCGCCACCTCGCTCGACGGCGCCACCAGCATCACGATGTCGCTGACCGGCGGTGCGCTGACGTGGTCGGCCAGACGCGATGGCGTCACGGTCGTTGACACCTCCGCCATGGGCCTGCGACTGAGCGACGGCACCACCCTCGGCACCGACGTCGCAGTGACGAACTACCAGCACTGGCATGTCGACACGACGTGGAACCCGGTGTACGGGCGCAACGCGACCGTCTCCGACACCTACCAGGAGATGCGCTGGAACCTGCGGGACACCGCCACCTCCGTCAACTTCGGGGTGCAGATCCGGGCCTACGCCTCAGGCGTCGCGTTCCGCTACGTCCTGCTCGACCGGGGCCCCGTCACCGTCGCCGGCGAACTGACGACCTTCGTCTTCCCCGACGGCACGCTCGTCTACAGCGCGCGGGACGAGGACGCCTACAACCCGGTGGCGCCTGGTTCCGTCCCGTCCACCGGAACCTCCTCCACGGACACCGGCCCGCTGACCGACCTCCCGCTCACCACCACCTACGCCGACGGGCTCATCGCCTGCGTCTGCGAGTCCGCCAGGATCAACTACCCGCGCCTGATGCTCAGTTCCGTCTCCGGCAACGCCAACACCCTTGCCGCGTACCTGATGCAGCACACGGCGCGCGGCTCCGGAACGGTCCGGACGACCTCCACCGTCACCGCACCGTTCGCCACGCCCTGGCGCGCCGTGGTCATCGGTTCCACCCACGCCGAACTGGTCGACAACGCCGAACTGGTGCTCAACCTGGCCCCGGCGGGCGCCCTCGCCGACACCTCCTGGATCAAGCCCGGGAAGGTGTTCCGCTGCAACCTGACCACCGCCGACGGACTGGCGGGCGTCGACTTCGCGGTCGCCCGGGGGCTGCAGTACATCGAGTACGACGCCGGGTGGTACGGGCCGGAGAACAGCACGACCGACGCGACGCAGCCGATCTCCACGATCGACCTGCCCACGGTCCTGTCCTACGCGGCCGGCAAGGGAATCGGCGTCCTCCTCTACGTCAACCGCATCGCCCTGAGCAGCCCGGACACCCTGTTCGCCCTCTACCGCAGTTGGGGCGTCGCCGGAGTCAAGCTGGGCTTCATCAACGACGGCACCCAGGCGATGACGAACCAGATCATCACCTGGGCCACGACGGCGGCCAAGTACAAGCTGCTCATCGACACGCACGACGACGTCCGCCCGTTCGGTTACGAACGCACGTATCCCAACTGGATCAGCCTGGAGGGCGTGCGCGGCAACGAGCGCTTCCCGACCGCCGGCCACAACGTCACCCTGCCCTTCGCCCGCAACATCGGCGGACCGATGGACTACACGATCTGCTACGGCCAGTCCCGGGACCAGACGACCAACGCCCACCAGATGGCGATGGCCGCGGTGTACTACCAGCCCCTGAACTTCCTGTACTGGTACGACGCTCCGTCGAAGTACGCCACCACGTCGAAGTGGCCGGGGCTGCCCTGGTTCGACGCCATCCCCACCGTGTGGGACCAGAGCCGAACCCTCGCCGGTTCGATCGGCGAGTACATCGCCGTCGCCCGGCGCAGCGGCAGCACCTGGTACCTGGGGGCGATGACCGACGAGACGGCCCGAACCCTCTCGATCCCGCTGACCTTCCTCGGCAGCGGCAGCGGCACCTACACCGCCACGGTCTACGCCGACGGAACGCCGGGCAGCAGCCCCTACCAGACGCCCGTCGTCGTGAGCACACGGACCGTCACCTCGGCGAGCACACTGAGCGTGGCGATGGCCGCCGCGGGGGGCCAGGCCGTGGTCCTGAGGCCGAGTTGAGCACCGACCAGGAGGAATCAGGCGTGCGGCACTTCGACCACTGCCCCTGGCTGTTCGCCGATGAGGCGACCGAGGAACAGCGTGCCGCCCAGCGCGAGCGGCAGCGGGCGATCGGTGGGGACAGCGAGGTCGGTGAGCGGTGCTACGTCGCCGAGTCCGCCGCGGTGTTCCCCGACCGGCTGCGGCTCGGCGACGACTCCTACATCGCCGCTCACGCCTACGTCACCGATGAACTGACCACCGGCACCGACTGCACGCTGAACCCGTTCGCCACCGTGCGGGGCACCGTCACCCTGGGCAACGGCGTACGGATCGGGGCGCACACCTCACTGCTCGGCTTCAACCACTCCATGGCACCCGACCGTCCCGTCTTCCAACAGCCCCACACCAGCCGGGGGATCACGATCGGCGACGACGTGTGGATCGGCTCGCACGTGGTCGTGGTGGACGGTGTCACCATCGGCGACCACTGTGTGATCGGCGCCGGTGCGGTGGTGACCAGGGACCTGCCGGCCTGGACAGTGGCCGCCGGGAACCCGGCACGTCCCTTGCGAGATCGCCGCGGTGCCAAGGCATCCCCCGCGCCCTCCGGCGCCGACTCTCTCACCCGGTTCGCGGACACCACCCGCGCTCAGGCCGCCGACATCCTCGCCCGGTGCTGGGACGGCGACCGGTACGTTGACCGTCCCGGGGCGACGCCGACCCTCCGGGCGCACTGCGACGCCGTGGAGATCGCCGACCTGTTGACGGGCTCGGCCCCGGAGCAGTTGACCGCGGACGAACACGGCAAGCGGTTGAGTGCCGCCCAGGACCCGGACACCGGACTGACGCCGGAGCTCGGCGAAGTGCTGCCGGCGCCCGACGAGGACGGCTTCGTCGGGGACGGTCCCGCGCTCTACCACCTCCTGTCCGCCGGCTACGCCCTCGACCTGCTGGGCCTGTCCTTTCCCCATCCGGTGCGCGGCACAAAGGAAATGACGAGCCGTCAACTCGTCACCCGGCTTGACGGGCTGCCGTGGCAGGAGGGCGCCTGGGGAGCCGGGGCCTGGATCGACGCATGGGCCACCGCGGCACACTGGAACCTGCGGCACGAGGGAGAGGGCGGTGTGCATCCCGGTGCGCTGGAGTCACTGTTCGGCTGGCTGCTGACCCGGGTCGACCCGTGGACCGGGATGTGGGGCAGCCCGTCCGCCGAGACCGGCCGCCTCCAGGTCGTCAACGGCTACTACCGGCTCACCCGCGGCTCGTTCGCCCAGTTCGGGCTGCCGGTTCCGCATCCGGAACGGGTGGTGGACGCGGTCCTGGACCACGCCCGTGATCCCCGGCACTTCGGCGCCGGCCGGGACAACGCGTGCAACGTGCTGGACGTGGCCCACCCTCTGTGGCTGTGCACCCGGCAGCTGGGAAACGGGAGCCGGGGTGAGGGCTACCGGTCGGCGGACATACGTTCCTGGGCCGAGAGCAGGCTGGCCGCGATCCTGCCCCGCTGGCAGGACGGCCGAGGGTTCGGCTTCGGCCCCGGACCGGCGGGCCCCGGCCCGGAAGCAGGGCTCCAGGGCACCGAGATGTGGCTCGCCATCATCTGGTACCTCGCCGACCTCCTGGGCCGCACCGACGCCCTCGGCTACCGCCCGCGCGGCGTCCACCGACCCGAACCGGCCCGGTCCACGGTCCGCAACGACACCGGAGCGCCGACGGCGCGGTGACGCCCGGCAGAGGCAGACGCACGGCCGGCCGGGTGGGGTGGACCAACCCGGCCCT